>NZ_PAZX01000004.1:0-203938 GCF_002716225.1 Croceibacter sp.
TGCAATAGGTAAGTTTCTGTCTTCTGAATTTACTTGGCCAGAAAAGGTGTATTGAGAAAATGAAACAGTAGAAAGTAAAACTGAAAACAAAATAGTTAGAGAGAATGACTTGAAATTTTTAAGTTCATTACCCTCTAAATCTTTAGTGTGGTTTAGGATGCTTTTTATTAAACTGATACTTTTAACTCTCAAAATATTATAATCCTTTAATATCATCTTTAAAATCTAAAATCCAAGTTTTGTGATTAAAATTATCACGTTGTTGTAATAAATCGACCTTTGGGTTTATGTAGGGTTGGCTTCTTCTACCATTTAAGGCAACATAGCTCTCTACAAACACCTGTATGTTTTGATGGCCTTGAGATTTAAAATGACGTCCTAAAAATTGCGCATACTCCAAAATAAAATCAGGTTGTGTGCTCATTTGCTTTTCTTGTAACGGACTCAAAAAATCACTGTTATCCACGTAAAATTGTTTGCCGGTTTCTGTATTAACCACTTTAAACTGAGCATAGCCAGCTTTTTCCATTAGCATAACACGCCAAGAAAAACGATAGCCTTCTTCTGTCCAAAACAACTCTCCAGGATATGCTAAATAACGCCACGGCAAAAGTAATTGAATAACAAGGAATACGCCCACTAAACCTTTGTTAAAGCTTCCTTTATATTTATTAGGCGATTTAGCTTCTTCAACATTAAGGCTAGAGGTCTCTATTTTAAAAAGTTTAGAAATTACTGCTAATATTTTATGATGTACACCCGAATCAAAAAAGATAAGTGCGCTAACTATCATGATATATGGAAACATACCTATAGGAAACAATACTCTAGTAAGTACGTGAAATACAACAACTAATATAAATGCTAAAAATCTAGTTCGTCTCCACAGTAATAAGAAAGGAATTGCCAAATCATATAACGCGCCACTCCAGCTAAAAGCATAATGCATCCATTCCTGTTGCATTAAATTTCCTAAAAGTGGTAAATCATATTTAGAAGGAAGCCAAATTTTTAAAGGCATAGCTTTTACTAACCAATCTGAATTTAATTTAGCTAAACCTGCATAAAAGTATACGATAAATAGTAATGCCTTAATCGCATCAATTGTCCAATTTGGGACTTGATTAAGTTTTAATTTGGGGTTGTATTTGGTATCTAAAGAAAAATACCTGTTAGCTGGTAGCCATATCATTAAAAAGCTTAGGCAACTTATAAAGTAGTAATGGTTTAAGTAAGTGCTTTTATCCATAAGCTCAATATAGGTGAAGCTTAAGAAGAACGTTATAATGGCAATTCTGTACTTTAAGCCAAGTGCCACAAACAAAGCAGCCAAGCCACAAATTGCAAATAGGAGGTAAGTGTAAGACCCTAAAGGTTTAACCCAGCTAAATCCAAAATATGAGAAGAAAAACTGTGGCTCAATATATAATTTATAAATCCAGCCATTAGCCCAAAATCTAATAATACTAGCCAACATCATTACCCCAAAAAAAATACGAAAGACCGCTAACGGTGCGGTCTCTGTATTTTTATTTAGATATGTTGTAATGTTGTTTAGCATTTATTAATCGCCATCTGTATCTACAAAGTCTACATTAATATCTAAAGCTTGCAACATGTCTACTTTTAAAAGAATAACATTGCGTTGTAATTCATCAAAAGTTAACAGCATAACAGAATTATCTGTTTCAATCTGCTGAGTGAAATCATCATTTAATAAATTTCCTTGTGTTCTTGAAGCTTCAAATTGATTAACAATTAGTGTACTTAAATCATCACCATTTTTTATGGTGTTTAAGAAATTTAAATAGCTTTTAAAGCTTTCGCCTTCTGTATTACTATTAAAATGCTTTCCTTCAAAGAAATTTTGAGTAGCTGTTAAAGATGCATTAAATAAAGCTTTAGATAAATCTTTTCTATAAAAACCTTCTACATTTTCTGGTAGAGTTTCATTAGAAAAATTACCTGCAGGAATACCAATTTTACCTGCACGCAAACCTTTTTCGTAATATAAAATATAATCGTTTGCAAGCTTATCTACAGATCCTGTTGAAGATGAGCTAGTGTTTGCTACAAACGTATCTCTAAAGTTAGTTTGCCAATCTGTTAGTACAATATCTGTTAATGTAGCTATAGTTTGAGATAGCTCATTTAAGTATTGTTTGTAATTATCTGCATTAGCATTTGTAGAGTAAAGTGCAATAATATCTGTATCTGTATTGGCTGCACCGTAAATTAAATAATCTAAAGCAGGAAAACCTTGAGTATCTATAGTAGATGGTAAGGATAGGTCATAAGAACCAGAAGCAATAAAGTCTTCTATTTCTGTTGTATTTGTAGGATAAACATTTAATCTGTTTCTGTAGCGTTCTTCTTCGGCTTTGCCAATTTCGAACATAGATACATTTTGAAACGAAAGGTATGCTGTTTCCCAAGCAGCTCTTAAGTTTTCAAGATTAGCTTGATTTGGTGTTGTTGTAAAGGTTGTAGTTGCAGTAACCATTGCATCTGCATCTGCCTTAAAAGAAATGTAACTAGGAATAATGATATTATCTGCCCAGTTTATGAGCATAGTTTCACGGTTAAAGTTGTCTTGGTTGTTTCCTCCAGTAGTTGTACCATCATCTGAACCGCTATCTGAAGAACAGCTAACTATAACTGCAATAGTTAACAGCGATAATACCCAGTTTAAACCTTTTGTCATTCTTGTGATTTCTATACTCATTAGTTTGCAAATTTATTAAAAAAAGCAACCGATTGTTTTAAGCAACCGGTCGCTTACCAATTCAAAAAATTAACACTTATTGTGCGCTTCCTGCTTGTGCTACTGTAAAGCTAAACTTGCTTGCAATAGCTTCAGAAACTTCCTGTAAGCTTTCAGGAGTTATATTCCAAAGTCCGTTTTCACCATCGTCTAATAAATTAGCGATAAGTGCTTGTACTTCTGCTCTTGTAAATAGTTGAGCATTTGTGCCTGGTTGTCTTGTAAATTGAAGGCTATAAACAAATCCTATACCTTCAGATAAATCGTGAAAAGCAGCTCCCATATCATTGTTAGTAATGGCTACACTACCTTGTTGCAAGTAGTAAACAGCTCTTATACCAATAACTTTAGAGATTTCTGTTCTTATAATTTCTGCTTGCGCATCTCTTACCTCATAATCTTTAGCTACAATTGCAGCTCTACCTAATTTAAAGGCATCAAAAATAGTTTGTGTAATGCCTGCAAAGTCTGCATCTCCTTCTACACGGCCAACATATTTATTTAAAAATGAATCTGCATCACCAATAGTAGCTACAGGATTGTCTGCAGTTGCAGATGCACCAAATAAGTAACCATAAGCCTCATCCCATTTGTGCTCCATTGTGGTATAAGCACTTCCTTCTTCTGTTATATCATTGTCATTAGTGTCTCTGTTGTCAGCTTCATCTAAAACAGCAGTACTTAAGTAGTTGTTTAAGATTTGGTCTGTCATTAATGCACCAATTAAACCTTTAGCAAAGTATTGGTTAAGCTCTATACCGCTTTCATTTACATAACGTGTTGAAGTTCCGTCTGCAATCTGTCCTGCAACACCAGGTTGCGCAGCTGTGTTTTGATTAGGAAATACAATGTTAACTTGGTCTGCAATAAAACCATCAAAATCTGCTTTAATTTCTGCACTTTCTGTAGTGTTAGTGCTAAAGAAATCTCTACTTGCAGCAACTTTACTACGTACACTTTTGTTTGAAGCGTTTAAGTCTTCTGAAGAAAAATCGTTTGCGCCTTCTTCGTGAGCAAACATTGCATCGATTGAAGCTTCTGTAGCATTGTCAAAATCACTAAATGAAGATACAATTTCTTCACTCATTAATATACGTGTAGTTTGGCCACTATAACTTACGGTAGACTCGCCACCTCTTGAAAAGCTATACGTTGAAGGAACATTTATTTCTGAAGGCTGGTCTATTACATTAGAATCATCATCTGATGAACATGATACAGTTGCTAAACTTGTTGCAACTATTGCAGATAACATAAGGTGTCTCATAATGGAGTCTTTGGTTGTGTTTATTTAGATTTATTATAAATAGATAATTATATCTGCGTGCAAATATACTATCTAGATACAATCTAAACAAGGTTATCTGTATTTATTCTAAATAAAATTAAAGTTTAACATTTAGTTAAACTTGGGGAAGTATGCTCTATTGTTTTGTAGTCTGTAATTGAGGTGTATATACTTGTCTTGCAAGTTTTGCCCAAGAGATTAGGCTTTCTTTTTCTTCCTCGGTAATAGTGCCGTGAACCCAAGTATAAGATTCCAAAGGCATTTCTCCTTCTTCAACTTCTTCAATAAGTTCATCTAATTTATGGTCTTTACGTTTTGCGCTATATTCATTCCACCCAGAAAAATTTAAATGTTCTTTACCTTCTTCTATGTGATCTGCTAAAAAGAAATTTGCAGGTGCAATTTGTGCATACCAAGGATAAACCGTTTGGTTACTATGACAATCATAACAATCCTTACGCATTATAGCTTTAATGTTTTCTGGCATATTTGTTTCTGCCTCAATAGCAACAACGCTAGTGTAATTGTCTTGTATGTTTTTTTCGACAGGAATAAATTGAATAACAACAAGTGCTACTAAAAGAATGATAAGGATAGTTTTTATAAACTTCATAGTGTCTAGATATTATGTTGCACAAAACTACAATTTATTTAGAATTATTCTATTTAGCTTTTTGTAAAAATATTTTGCGATTCTAAAATTTAAGTTAAATAAATAAAGCCGAGCATTATGCTCGGCTTTGTCTTTATAGTTAGGCAGTTACTGGTTCAAATTCCATAGGAACTTGGTGTTTCAGTAAATCTTCGAAGGTTTCACGTTCGCGTATTAAATGTGCCTTACCTTGGTACCAAAGTACTTCTGGTGGTCTAAATCTTGAGTTGTAATTACTAGCCATACTAAAGCAATAGGCTCCTGCATTACTAAAGGCTAAAATGTCATTTTCTTTAATTTCGTTTATACGTCTGTTGTTTGCAAAAGTATCTGTTTCGCAGATATAGCCTACTACAGAATAAAAACGTTGTCTCCCGTTAGGGTTAGAAATGTTCATAATCTCATGTTGAGAACCGTAAAGCATTGGTCTTATTAAGTGATTAAAACCAGAATCTATTTGAGCAAATACTGTAGATGTTGTTTGCTTTACAACATTTACTTTGGCTAAAAACTTACCAGCTTCGCTTACTAGAAATTTACCTGGCTCAAACGCTAAGGTTAGGTCTTTACCATATTCTTTGCAAAATTCTTTAAAGCGTGTAGAAAGCTTGTCTCCAAACTCTTCGATATTAGTTTCAATATCGCCTTCTTTATAAGGTACTTTAAATCCGCTACCAAAATCTATAAACTCTAAATCTTTAAAGTTTTTAGCCGTGTCGAATAAAATTTCGGAAGCATATAAGAAAACATCAATATCTAAAATATCGCTACCCGTATGCATATGCACACCATTTATATTCATTTTAGTAAGCTCTACAATTCTTAGTATATGCGGAATTTGGTGAATGCTTATTCCAAATTTACTATCTATATGTCCTACGGAAATGTTAGTGTTGCCACCTGCCATTACGTGTGGGTTTATACGAATACAAACAGGAATTTTAGGATGTTTAGTTCCAAACTGCTCTAAAACAGAAAGATTATCTATGTTTATTTGAACACCAAGTGCTGCAACTTCTTCTATTTCCTCCATAGACACTCCATTTGGAGTGTATATAATTTTCTTAGGATCTACGCCAGCAGCTAAGCCTAATTTTACTTCTTGAATAGAAACGGTGTCTAGACCTGCGCCCATACGCTTCATTAGTTGAAGTATTGCTAAATTAGATAATGCCTTAACTGCGTAGTTAATACGCACCTGTTTGACCTTTTTAAATGCACTGGTTAAGCGTTTGTACTGAGATTCAATTGTCTCAGCATTGTACACATATACGGGACTACCGTATGCCTCAGTAATGTTTAAAAGGTCTTGATTTTTCATTGTTAAATAATTGAAATTAAAATAAGGGCGTAAAATTAAACAACTCTTTGAGTATATCTCTTAAAGAAACTCTAATAAATACGCTTAACCTTAAAATTTTGTATTATAAAATCTCCTAAATAACAAGCTTTCTCTTTTTTTGATAAACCTTTATAAGATAGATTAGGGTAATCGACTCCCTTTTTTTATTTTTGCAATCTAAAATTTTAGGACAACCACTATGAACTTACACGAATATCAAGGAAAAGAAATATTAAGCAGTTTTGGCGTTGAGATACAACGCGGTATTGTGGCACAAACTCCACAAGAAGCTGTTGAGGCAGCTAAGAAATTAACAGAGCAAACCGGAACAGGTTGGCACGTGATTAAAGCACAGGTTCACGCTGGTGGCCGTGGTAAAGGTGGCGGTGTTAAGTTGGCTAAAAACCTTCAAGAGGTAGAAAGCATTTCTAATGATATCATCGGGATGAATTTGGTAACTCCCCAAACTTCTAAAGAAGGTAAAAAGGTACACCAAGTATTAGTTGCAGAAGATGTTTACTATCCTGGCGATAGTGAACCAGAAGAATATTATATGGGTGTGCTTTTAAATAGAGCAACAGGTAAAAATATGGTAATGTATTCTACAGAAGGTGGAATGGATATTGAAACTGTAGCCGAAGAAACACCACACTTAATTTTTACAGAAGAGATAGATCCTGCAACTGGACTACAAGGTTTTCAAGCTCGTAAAATAGCTTTTAACCTAGGTCTTAAAGGACAGGCATTTAAACAAATGACAAAGTTTGTTACTGCATTATACAAAGCATATATGGAATCTGATTCTTCTATGTTTGAAATTAATCCAGTTTTAAAAACTAGTGACGATAAAATTATTGCTGTTGATGCAAAAGTAACTTTAGATGAGAATGCATTGTTCCGTCATAAAGATTATGCAGCAATGCGTGACATAAGAGAAGAAAACCCTACAGAAGTTGAAGCTAAAGAAGTTGGTCTTAACTATGTAGATCTAGATGGTAATGTTGGCTGTATGGTTAACGGTGCTGGATTGGCAATGGCAACTATGGATTTAATTAAGCAAGCTGGTGGTTCTCCTGCTAACTTCCTAGATGTTGGAGGTACTGCAGATGCTGCTAGAGTAGAGGCTGCTTTTAGATTAATCTTAAAAGATCCAGAAGTAAAAGCTATCTTAATAAACATTTTTGGAGGTATTGTACGTTGTGACCGTGTGGCACAAGGTGTTGTAGATGCTTACAAAGCAATGGGAGATGCTGTAAAAGTACCAATCATTGTACGTTTACAAGGAACAAACGCAGACATAGCAAAAGAACTTATAGACAATAGTGGTTTACCAGTACAAAGTGCTATCGAGTTTAAAGAAGCTGCAGATAAAGTACAAGCTGTATTAGCATAGTACATTAAGCAACGTTTATAAAAAAAAAGCCCTTTCAGTAATTCTGAAAGGGCTTTTTAATTTTTAAATATTTCTGAAAATTAAGAATGCTCCTGAGATAATAAGCAAAAGGATAATGGACCAAGAATTAATGATTGCTTTCCATTCACCTGCTGTATAATCTTCCATATTAAAAGATTTATTTCTGTAGGTTTTTATTATGATCCAAGCAATTGAAATTAATATTAGGAGTAATCCTTTATGAATAGGATAATCTAACCAAAAGTTTGTTAAATACTTATCCATTAATTACCATATAATTCCTTTGCTGCTTCTTCATACTTATCTCCTTTAGTCCAAGTTGGTGTTACAGGATCATTACCTATAAGTACGCCAGCCATTACATAAGCTCTAAAAAATTGTTCTAAATAATCATAATCTAAAGAATCTGCCTCATCACCTGGTCTGTGGTAATACTTTGTTACATCGCCATTAAATGCTGTAAATCCTAAAGAAAATGTTGGTGATGGAATACCTTTTTTTGCAAAGTGTACGTTATCGCTTCTGTCAAACAAACCTTGCTCTGGAGCAGGATCATCTACAGCTGTAATACCAAATGTTTTAGCTGCATTTTTAATGTGCTGCTCTGCTGTTGTTCTAGGCAAACCAATAATAGTTGCTAAACTTTTATCATTGTAACCAGCATTATCACTATTAAAGCAATATACCATTTGGNTTAGTGGCAGTATAGGGTTATCTACATAATATTGACTACCCAATAATCCTTTTTCTTCTCCTGTAAATAATATAAATAATGCAGAACGCTTTGTAGGATGCTTAGCCAAATGTTCTGCCATACTTAAAACNGTTGTTGTGCCAACAGCATTATCTCTAGCACCGTTATAAATGGTGTCGCCTGTTTCGTCTGGAGTGCCGATACCGACGTGATCGTAATGAGCAGAATATATTATGTATTCATTTTTAAGTTGTGGGTCTGTACCTTCAACAATTCCCACAACATTTTGTGAAGTAACATCACTCAATACCTTAGTGGAGGTTTTTAAAGTTACTTGTGATTTTTTATTTATTGAAACTTCAGAAATTAAGTCGGCTCCTAAATCTTGAACCCAAATATATGTTAGTTCTTTACTGTCTTCTGAAGCATTGTTTTTTGCAACGCTTAATCGCGGTTCATTAAAGTTATGGTCTATAAAAGACCACATGTTATCTTTAGCATCTAAAAATTCTATAATTGCTAAAGCACCATGTTTTTGAGCCAGTTCTTCTTTTTGGGATCGTAACCTAAAAGATGCTCTAGCGTCTTTAGTGTCTTCGCTTCCAGCTTTTATTAGTAATACTTTTCCTTTGGTATCTTGTCCAGCGTAGTCTTCTTCTAAACCATACCCCAAGTAAATTGCATTGCCGCTAAAATCTACGTTTGTAGATGATAGGGCTACTAGGTTTTTAATAGATACATCATTAAGTTTAAGCTCTAAAGTAGTTGGAGCAGATTCTTTTTGAAGTTTTACTTCTTGATAAAAATCACCTGTTTCAGGATTAGGNTTTACACCGTATGTTCGTAATTGATTAGCTAGATATGCTGCCGCAATTTTGTTTTCNGGTGTTCCTGTTTCACGACCTTTNAGTAAATCGTCTGCTAAAAAATAGATGTGNCCTTTAATAACATCTGANGTNATTGTTGTTTCAATCTGTGTTTTTGTGTCTTGCGCAAAACAAGAGGTAATAAATAATACCGTAAGGCAATGGAGTAGATGTTTCATAACTTATAAGTAGGTTTTTAATTAGCTATGGAAAGATATTATAAATAATAACCTTCAGCAAAATTTAAAAATTCTTAAAAATGTAATGTCCCAATTTCAAGCTCTCCTTCGCTTTCATCTAGCTTATAAATTTTAGTTTTAGACTCTTCATTTATTTTACCATAATTGGTAATAATTGTTGCTTTTAAGATTGTTGGTCCTGATATTTTTTGAACATTGTCATTAAAATAATCAACTACAATTTTATAGTCTCCAGCTATAGCATTATTAATCATATAGCTTTCAGGACCAAATCCTTCTGTGATATCTTTAGAAATTTTACCACCAATTTTTGTTTCAGTGTTACTATAAAAAGCTTTTTCTTTATTTGGATCTATTACCCAAAGATCTAAATCTGTATCATTATGATTCCAATCTATAACAATTCTAATATCAACAGGAAAGTTATTTTTAACAAAGTTAATTTCTTCCTTATCTAAGTCGAGATAGTTATTAAATTTAAAATATAGATGATTTAACTCTACAAAAGCTATAGCCTCAATTCCTTCAAAACGATTTTCAGGATCTTTTTCAAGTAAACCTCCAGATGCTATTTTATATAATAGATCAAATGCTTTTTGGTAATATCCTGCATTTTGATAAGCTAATGCTAAATCTCTATAAGATTGAGGGTCCTCAGGCCTTAATTCTAAGACTTTTTTAAATGGTATTATAGAAAGCTTATATTCATCTATTTCCTCCAATTTATAACCCACTGCTTTTAGTAATTCATAATTGTCTAACTCAAGTTCTAGTAAGTTACTTAGTATTCTTAGTGAGATTTCTTTTTTATTATGTTCTTTAAAAAAATCTGAAACATCTAAAAAAAATGAGGGTTGATTAGTGTGTGAAATCCTTAATTTAAGATATGCATTGTAAGCTTCTTCAATTGAAGCGCTATTCTTAAGTGTTTCAATGTAAGGCATTTTTGGATTCCAAGCCTTAATCTTCACTTTATCTTTTATATTATCGTCTAAATCTTGAATTGCTTTAGATTTATTTTGCATTCCATTATTAGTCGAAATAATTATTAGACCATTTGTGCCTCTACTACCATATAAAGCTGCTCCATCTGCACCTTTAATTACATCAACAGAATTTATAATAGATGGATCTAATTGAGATATTTTATCTGAGTTTACAATTTCACCATCTAATATAATTAAAGCTTCATTATTGCTAGAAATGCTTCTATTACCTCTAATACTAATTCTACTAGGTTTATTTGAATTAATATCTAAACCTGAAACTTTTCCATTTAAATTCTCGGAAACAATTGTTTGAGTGCTTGTGGATACTTGAGAATTATTTCTTTCTACACCCATAGCAGTAACAACTACTTCATCTAAATGTTCACTTGGTTCATCTAAAGATATATCGATAGTGTTTAAGTTTGCGACTGTGTGATTTTTGGTAGAATACCCTATGTAAGAAATGACAAGTTCATCACCTTGCTCAGCATTTATAATGTAATTACCATCAAAATCTGTTTGAGTGCCAACCCTAGTACCTTTAATAATTATAGTAACTCCAGGAAGTGGCAAACCATTTTCGTCTTTTATTACACCAGAAATAGTCCTCTTGCTTAAATCTAAATTAGCTTGAACATTATTTGAAGGGTTGGCTTGGTTTTCTACTAAATTTTGATTGTCTAGTAGCTGTCCAGGTTCAGTTTCTTCTAATTCTTCTGATTCTACTGATGGATTAGACTTGATAAGTGCTCCTTTTTTAGGAAATTTAGTAGCGTGCCAAAAATTAATATCATCGTATTCTGAAAAAATATTTTTTTTACGTTTTCTAATTTTTGCATTAAAATCTTTCTCATCATTTTTAATTTCTGCAATCCTTGATTTATATTCTGATTTTAATTCTTTAGGAGGCTCAATTTTATAACGAACATAGTCTTCAATCCTATCTAAAACTATAAGTGAAGTATAATCTGTAATTAAGCTATTTTGTACAGCAAGATCAATTATTTTTTCTTTGTTAACTTTTCTATTGTTAAGTAAAGATTTTACTTTTTCTTTAGCCCATAATCGCTTAACTAAAGGTAAGTCTTGACTCTTTTTTATTGTAATTGGTATTCTTTTTATAATTGTGTTTTGATATCCAAATAGTAATGTAGCTCTAGTATCTTTAGAAAATCTTCCCGTAAATGTAAAATTTGAAAATATCGGTGTATTTTTTTTGGGAAGGGTTTCTATTAAATTACTATTGTTTGAAATACCTAAAAATTTTAAAGGGGTATTTTTTAATAGATCTAATGCAGACGAGATGGATTCATTTTTAAGATTAATAAAATGTCCAGAATTCTTACTAGCAAGACTTTTTAAACTTTCGAAATTTGCAGAGGTTAATGAGTTTATTGTATAAATTGTTTGATTGAAATCTCTTTCAGATTCACCAAAATTAATTAGACCATCAGAAAAAAGTAGAATTTCACTTGAATTTAAATGAACGTCATCTAAAGATGATAAAGATGTAGCACCATCATATTTTATAGTTTTTATGTAGCTTTTAAAATTGTTTGTTCTTCCATTCTTAATATTAAATTCTCTTCTTTCATTAAATGTGTTGCTAAATACAATTATCTCTAATGAAACGTTACCTAAATATTCTAGGTAACTATCTAGTAAATTTAGTTCAGCATCCAAATCTCTTATTCGCATAGAGTATGATGCGTCCCAAAGTATAGTTATAGAACTTGGTTTATTTTTTAATTTCGGAGTTGCATTAATTTGAGGGTTTATTATAAAATAATCTTTATAACTAAGTGCTACTTGATTCTGTTTTTTAATAGGAATCAAAATGTTAAGCGTTTTGTTTGGATTTACATTTTGCTTAGAAATTGATGCAGTATAATTTAAATTTTGATTTTTAAATCTTAGATCCTTAAATAAGGAATTAGATATCTTGGGTTCATCATTTTTTCCATAAACAGAAATATTTAAGTTAAAAGAATCTAACTTAGTATTAAATGCTAAAGGCAAACTATATTTTAAATCACTTACATTTTTATTAAGAATTTCTTCATAGCTTACAATAACACGTTTAAATTGTTTTGAGTTAATAGGATAAACACGTGCTTTATAGTTATTCCCTTCTGTTTTTTCTAATAAGGCAGGATCAATATTTTGCCTAACAGTACTTTCAAAAGCAACTCTTGCAAGTTCCTTTTCTACTACCACAGCTTCTCTCAATTTACCTCTTATATCTAATGCAAACCTAGTGACGGTTTGGCCTTCTGCTAAAGGAAAAGCTAATTCACCTTCTAAAGTTTCATTTGTATTATTGAAGAATTGTAAATCATAAGTGGTGGTTGCATAATTTCCAATAATTTCAACGTCAATTTTGACTTTAGAAAGCTTCAGGTCTGTAGAATCATTTACTACTAGTTTGGGAATACTCTGTGCTGTAGAGAGAGTTGTTATTAACAGGAATAATAGTAAGGAATGTTTCATAGGTTTGATATTTTAAATTCAAATTTGTAAAACTTCAACGAAGAAAAAAATCTGAATTGAGTAAACACTACAAACGAATGAGTAAACTGTACTTTTTACAACAAATATGCTATGCCAATACCCAATATAATAGCTACAAGCTTGGTAGCATTAAATTTATGATTGTTGCCTGTCTCGAATAAAATGGTGGTAGAGACGTGTAAAAAGATTCCTATAACTAGAGCATTTATATAAACAGCAATTGTACTGAAATACGCAACCTTAGCTTGTAATAAACTGCCTAATGGTGTCATTAAAGCAAAAAGAATTAAAAACAATGTAATTCTAACTTTACTAAAATTGGCTTTTAATAAAAACGTACTTAAAATTATAGCAATCGGAACTTTGTGAATAACAACGCCATATAAAAGCGTATCGTGATCATGTAAAGGGAATCCTTCTAAAAGCGAGTGAATGCTCAAACTTATAAATAATACAAATGGGAAACTCTTATGATCTTCGTGATGATGAATATGGCCATGTTCTGCACCTTTAGATAAAAACTCTAAAAGAATTTGCAGTAAAATACCTATCATAATAAACAAGCCAACCTGTTTATTGTCATGAGTATAAACTTCTGGAAAAAACTCAAAAACAGTTAAAGATAGGAGATATGCGCCACTAAAAGCTAGTAATAGTTTAATGCTTGTTAGTTGAGAGCGTTTTAAGAAATACGCAATTGCAAAGCCAATGCAAACCGCAAGAATAGGAAGTAAATAGACTATCATTTAAAAACTAATATTAAGCGTTTAGAGGTTTCAAGATTAAAGTCATTAAGTTGATAATCACCAAACGTATTTATTAATGTTAATCCAGCTTTTTTAAAATATGTCTTAAAATCGTCTAAAGTAATGGCTTTTACTTTTTCTGTAAACTCAAACTGTTCATCATTATCTTTAAAAGAAATGTCTTTATAAATATGGTTGTTCTTTACATATCGCTTTATATGAAAATCTATACCCTTCATAGTTTTTACTTCTGTAGGCACCAAGTTTGAAATAACATTGGCAACATTCATAAAATCTATAACAGCTACACCATCTTGTTTTAAATCTTCTTTTATAGCCTTAATAGTTCTTAAATTATCTTCATCATCTTCAAAATAACCAAAGCTTGTAAATAAATTAAGAACAACATCATACGTGTTCTTAGTAGGCTTACACATGTCATGAACCTTAAACGTTAGGCTTTCATTTTCATATTGCTTTGCATGATTTATGCTGTTTTTAGATAAATCGACACCTGTTACATTGTAACCTAAGGAGTTTAAAAAGACAGAATGACGTCCTTTTCCGCAGGCTAAATCTAATATTTTAGCAGAATCTTTTGGTTTTAAATATGCCATTAAAGCTCTCATAAAAGCCTGAGCTTCATCATAACCACGATCTTTATAGAGTATGTGATAGTACGGCGTGTCAAACCACGATGCGTACCAGTTTTGGGTAGGTAATGCCATAGGCTGTAAAATTAATGTATTTTTGCACGTAGATAGTCGAATTTTATGATGAATAATTTCAAAATGGTGGCCAAAACTATGTTTGGTTTTGAGCCGCTACTAGCAAAAGAATTAAAACAACTGGGTGCCAGTTACGTAAAAGAAGGAAACCGAAACGTTGAGTTTGAAGGTGATAAGGGCTTTATGTATAAAGCAAATTTATGCTGCCGTACTGCTGTAAAAATCTTAAAACCAATTGAAACGTTTAAGGTAATTTCTGAAGATGATCTTTATAAAAAAATATATGCTATAGATTGGTCTCAGTATCTTAATGAAACAGATACTTTGGCAATTGATGGTACTGTGTTTTCTGAAATTTTCACACACTCTAAATATGTTGCCTTAAAAACAAAAGATGCCATTGTAGATCAATTTAGAGAGAAAACAGGCATACGTCCTAATGTAGATTTAGATCATCCTACATTACGTATAAACATTCATATAGATCAGACTAATTGTACAGTGTCATTGGATAGCTCTGGAGATTCTCTGCACAAACGAGGCTATAGAGAGTACACAAATATTGCACCTATAAATGAAATATTAGCAGCTGGATTATTACTTAAATCTGGTTGGGATGGCTTGTCACATTTTCACGATCCTATGTGTGGTAGTGGTACAATGTTAATTGAAGCTGCAATGATAGCTTGTAACATACCACCAAACATTAATAGAGAACAATTTGCTTTTGAAAAATGGAAGGATTGGGATGTAGATTTGTTTGAGAAGATTGAAGAAAGTGCGCTAAGAAAAATTAGAGGGTTTGATTATACGATAACTGGTGCAGATGAATCTCAAAGCATTATCTTAAAAGCACAAGAAAATATAGAAAATGCTAATCTAGCTGAATTTATAAAAATTAATAGACAAGATTTCTTTACTTCTGAAAAGCAAGTAGATGGTCATTTACATATGGTATTTAATCCACCTTATGGAGAACGTATTGAAGTTAACGTACCAGAATTTTACGGCAAGATAGGAGATACCTTAAAGCAAAATTATCCTGGTAGTGAAGCTTGGTTTATAACTTCAAATCTAGAAGCTATGAAATTTGTGGGCTTAAGACCGTCTCGAAAGATAAAAGTATATAATGGAAAATTAGAATCTAAATTTCTGAAATACGAAGTTTATGAAGGCACTAAAAAATTACACAAGCTAAATGATGATTAATCTTTAGCAAAGTTTTTTTGTTTTTCAGTTTTGTTAAAAATAGGAATGAGGTAGGATAAAGAATACCCATAACCTGCACCAAACTCACTGCCATCATATGTCTTTCCAAAACCTGGTATAAATAAATTATCAAAGTTTTCTGGGCTGTCATTACTAACTCTTCGTTTTAGCTGTACATGTACAGATAGGTATAAGTTGTTAAATAGTTCTGCTTTAATACCAAGTTGTAGCTCTATCCAACTAGCTGTTAAGCCATCATAATTAACGGGATCACTAACAACAGTTGGGTCAAAAAATGGCGTGTCTGTATAAATGGTATAGCTTTGTAACTCTTGAGAAAACGTAGAAAAACCATATCGTAGGCCTACAAATATTTCATTACTCATACCTATCCAATTATCATAGGCGTTATAATTTGCTCCAACTTTAATATAACTCCCTTTAGTAAAGGCTTCTAAATTAGTTTCGTTATAATCAAATTGTTCATTACCTAATTCTGCTGCTATAAAATAATGCTTTAAGATTCTATAATCTCCAAGAAGTTCAAATCCACTATAATCTTCATCTAAAAGTGTTCTTAATGGTTTGCTTAAATCTACACCAACTCTAACACCATACTTCTCTTTAAAACTTATGCTGTCTGAAACAGTTATAGGCGTTTCTTGAGCAAAGAAACTTGCGGTACACCAGAAAATACTAGTGAAAAATAGTAACGTGCGTAGTAAGCTCATCTGTAATGTTTGATTCTATTATTTCAATATTCTGTATCCAAGAGTCTGTGTCTTCTCCATTTAAACTAAAGTTTAAATCTAGATAATTAGATTTAAATCCACAGGCTCTATTTATGTACTCATCTTGTGGTGTATATGAAAATTGTAGCTCATCAATATTCTGCTCATCATTACCAGAGTTTCTTACAAACAGAAAATCTACAACTGTGCTTGCAGGATTTAGGGGTATTGCTATAGAGTCTGTATTAGCTACAATCTCTCCAGATTCATTTAAACTTACTGGGTTGTTTACGCCAACAGCAGTTATAGATAAACTAGGAACATCTTTTAACTCGGTTGGAGTTACATTAATGTCATAAAACGTAATAATTAACTTAGGCGTTGTTGGTGTAGATTCTGGACATATATCATCACGTTGGCAGCTATTGGTTGTAAAACCTATAGCTAACAAAACCAAAATTGCAATAAATGAGTGTTTCATATTATCTTAATTCTAAACAAACCACATTTTCTACGTGATGTGTTTGTGGAAACATATCTACAGCCTGTGTTTTAGTTACTTTATAATAGGCATTCATAAGATCTAAATCTCTAGCTTGTGTTGCACTATTACAACTTACATACACAATACGCTTAGGTTTAATATTAAGTATTTGTGCTACTACATCTTTATGCATACCATCTCTAGGAGGATCTGTAATAATAATGTCAGGTTGGCCGTGTTTCTCTATAAATTCTTGAGAAAATACATGTTTCATGTCTCCGGCAAAGAAATCAACGTTATTAATCTCGTTAAATTGTGCATTTTTCTTAGCATCTTCAATAGCTTCTGGTACAGACTCTATACCAACTACTTTTTTAGCTTTTTTAGCAACAAACTGTGCAATTGTTCCTGTACCAGTGTATAGGTCATAAACTAATTCGTCTCCGCTAAGGTCTGCAAATTCTCTCGTAATTTTATATAAGTTGTAAGCCTGTTTACTATTAGTTTGGTAGAAAGATTTAGCATTTATTTTAAATTTTAAACCTTCCATCTCTTCAAAGATATGATCTCGACCAGTATAGCAAATAACGTCTTGGTCATATATTGTATCATTACCCTTATCATTAATAACATATTGTAATGATGTTATCTCAGGAAATGTTTCAGCTATATAATCTAACAGTAACTCGCGTTGTTCTTTTTCATCTTTATAAAACTGAATAAGCACCATTATCTCTCCTGTTGATGCTGTTCTAATCATTAAAGTTCTTAGTAAACCTTCTTGTTTTCTTACATCAAAAAAATCTAGATTATGCTTTAGTGCAAATTCTTTAACGCTGTTTCTTATCGCATTACTTGGATCTTCTTGCAGGTGACATTTTTTAATGTCTAAAATTTTATCCCACATTCCAGGTATATGAAATCCTAAAGCATCTTTATATGTAATTTCTACATCACTTTTAATTTCGTCTAGCGTCATCCAGCGATTGTTGCTAAATGAAAACTCCATTTTGTTTCTATAAAAGTAAATGTCTTCACTTCCTAAAATAGGGGTAATCTCTGGTAGCTCTACTTTACCAATACGTTTAAGGTTATTTATAACTTCATTTTCTTTAAAAGCTAATTGGTGCTCATAGCCCATATTTTGCCATTTGCAACCACCACAAGTTCCAAAATGTTGACATTCTGGCTCAACTCGCTTATCTGAATATGATACAATGTTTACCGCTTCACCTTCATAAAAGGCACGCCTTTTTTTGTATGTCTGTATATCTGCAACATCTCCTGGTACAGCATTTTTAACAAATATAACTTTACCATCTGGAGCTTTAGCAATACTCTTGCCTTTAGATCCTGCGCCGGTAATCTCTACTGCTTCAAATAATTGTTTGGTTTTCTTTTTTCTTGCCATAGCGCAAAGGTAATTTTTTATTGCCGACTAATTATTCAAGACCCCTTAATTTTATTGGTGTGAGATGGTCAATTTATAATGATTATGAATATTGGGGCTTTATACCATATTTATGAAAAATTTATTTTCAAACCCTTAATTTTGTGAATATCGGATGATTTCTCTCCCAAAGTAGGAATAGATAATTGTTTCAGAAAAAAAATAAATACTATGACTGTTGACACTATTACATCGTCAAAACAAGCCATTGAATTAGAAGATAAATATGGTGCACATAACTATCACCCACTTCCAGTAGTACTGGCAAAAGGTGAAGGTGTACACGTATGGGATGTCGAAGGAAAAAAATATTACGACTTTCTTTCTGCTTACTCTGCAGTAAACCAAGGACACTGTCATCCTAAAATTGTAGGTGCTATGAATAGCCAAGCAGAAACGCTTACGCTTACTTCTAGAGCATTTTATAATGATATGCTAGGTAAATATGAAAAGTTTGCATCAGACTATTTTAAGTTTGATAAGCTTTTACCTATGAATACTGGAGCAGAAGCTGTTGAAACTGCTATAAAGATTTGTAGAAAATGGGCCTATGAGAAAAAAGGTGTTAAAGAAACAGACGCTCAAATAATTGTTTGTGAAAATAACTTTCACGGGAGAACAACTACTATAATTTCATTTTCTAATGATGAAGGTGCCCGTAAAAACTTTGGACCATACACTCCAGGATTTATAAAAATTCCTTACGATGATACAGAAGCTTTAGAGAACGCTTTAAAGCAAGAAAATGTTGCAGGATTTTTAGTTGAGCCTATTCAAGGTGAGGCTGGAGTTTACACACCAGCAGATGACTTTATGAAGAAGGCTAAGCAATTGTGTAATGACAATAACGTATTATTTATTGCAGATGAAATACAAACTGGTATAGCTAGAACAGGTGGTTTACTTGCAGTATGTGGTAACTGCTCTTGTGAGAACCACTGTGAAAGACAAGAAACATATAGTAGACCAGATATTTTAATATTAGGTAAAGCACTTTCTGGTGGTGCATACCCAGTATCTGCTGTTTTAGCAGATGATGAGATTATGAATGTTATAAAGCCTGGACAACACGGTTCTACCTTTGGAGGAAATCCTGTGGCAGCAGCAGTTGCTATGGCTGCACTACAAGTTGTTCAAGAGGAAAACTTAATTCAGAATGCAAGAACATTAGGAGAATTATTTAGATCTGAAATGGCTAAATATATTGAAACTTCAAATATTGTTTCATTAGTTAGAGGTAAGGGTTTACTTAATGCAATTGTAATTAATGATTCCGAAGACAGCTCAACAGCTTGGGATATGTGTATGGCATTAAAAGAAAATGGTCTTTTAGCTAAACCTACTCACGGAAACATTATACGTTTTGCACCACCGTTGGTGATGACTAAAGAACAATTGTTAGACTGTGTTTCAATAATTACAGAAACACTTAAAACATTTGAAAAATAGTGTTACAAAACATCTTATAAATTAAAAAACCTGCTAGTTATAGCAGGTTTTTTTTGTGATTTCAACAAAGGTAACTTAGTATTGACCTTCACCGTATTGTTCCAGCATTTCTTGTTGCATTTCCTGTAAGCCTTCCATGCCACCATAAAATACTAACATTCCGATGATTAGTAATATATAGATAACACTAAGTGCTAAACCAATATAAGCTAATATTTTTCCTGTTTTTACATTTTGGTATCCAGAGTATAATTCTGGGCTTACTAAATAAGTTTCTGTTGCTTTCTTAGCTAAGACAATTGTAATTATGGCTAAAATAAGACCAATAACTCCATAGCAGCAACATCCTATTATAGATAGAATACCAAGAATTAATATTAAAGTTGAATTAGGTAAATTTTGTTTTTCCATGTGGATTAAGGTTTCTGATTAGGTAGTTTAAATATAGTAAATGTAAGTAATTGAATTTATAAATATTTTAGAAGATAGCTAACAACCATAACTAAAGCTGTTAAACCTCCTAAGATGGCTACAATTTTTCCGTAAAATTTAACTGGGTAAAAAAAGTTTACACCAACAAAAATGAGTAAACTAAGTAATGGGTATACTGCAGGATACATTACAAAAGCGGCAGTAAATTCACCTTGAATAAGAAGCGAAATTGATCGTTGTAGGCCACAGCCTAAACACTCAACCCCAAAAAACTTTTTATTTAAGCAAGGAAGCATGAAGTCTTCCATGTACTATCTATTATTTGAAACAGTGATTTTTTTAGAAAATGTTATGTTATCACTAGTCGTAATATTAACAACATAAATAGCTTCTTGAAGATTTCTAGTACTAAAAGTATACACAGATTGTCCTTCTAGGTTTTGTTCGTTAATCACTTTTTTTCCAGCAATATCATATAGTACAACAGATTTTAGATCTAAAGCATTAGGGTTTCTTATTTCTAATTGAGAAGCTGAATTGTTCTGGAAGACATCAAAGTTTTCAGCTGCAAAGTCTTTAGTGTCTAATACTTCCTGTTCTTGGAAAGTTAGGAAGAAACGCCCATCATAATTTCCTGCTTGTAAGGTAGTAGTCCAAGAGTTGTAATTAATATCATAATAAACACCTGTTTCACTATCTAAAATATAAACATTTTCTGTATTAAAATTTTCAAAACTAGTGGCTGTAAACTTCACGTCCATTTGAGAATCTAAAACTAGCGAAAGTGGTATTTCTTCTGTAACATCAAAAGGTCTTACATCTATATAATACTTGTCATTACTGTTTAAAATAGCAGCATCAGAAGCTAATGAATTTCTAAGTCTGGCATCCATTGCATAGTCTACACCTCGAGACGAGTTATGCCAAAAACCTATAGAAATCTGCCTATTATAAGCGTGATTTAACTCTATATTTAGTTTTAACTTAGGAATGACTATAAGTTCATCTTCATCAAAATTTTCAGTAGTAATATTTTCTGAAGTATTTCTATGAAAAGTAGAGTTTGAAGAAGCTGTTTCTGGGATATAAGCTCTGTGCCTATTCTCAAAAGTAAATGAGTTGTCTAAATTGCTGGTCGTCTCAACAAAGAAACCTTGTGCTATTGGTAAGTAGCGTCTATCTCTAGCATCACCTTCTACACCTGTTTCAGAATTTGCGATTGGCTCACCATCATTTGTATACATAATGAAAGTAGCGCCAACAGACATTCCTGTAGTGCCACAATCAACAGGAGCAAAAGCTTCGTAACCTGCTTGATAATCTACAAGAAAATGAGACTGAACGCTAGGATCACTGTCATAAAAATAAGCAATACCAGTTGTATTATCTTTTCTAGTAATAGAGCCACACGATGTTAATGTTACTGGTACATCTGGAGTGTCTGGATCATTGTCATCATCTATATCAGAATTCACTGAGTGTTCTAATAAGAAGTAACTAAGGTCTAAAGCAGATGGATAAGGGTTACCTATAAAAACAGAATGTCCTGGAGTTATAGGAGTAATACTTCCAATTTCTATAGTTCCAGAATTAGGACGTCCTCTAAAATCAAAACGTTGTGCGCTACCAGAATTGTTTACAACACCTTCGCCTGCATCAGAAACTGTAGGATCTGCACCTGTAACACCTTTCATTGTAAAGCCATATCCTGCAGGTATAGTATAATCATCACCACCAACTTGTTGCCATCCTAAATAATCATCTCCAGTAGGGTAATAGAAAAACCAATAGCTTGGTAAAGAAAGTGGTTCTGGGTCTGGTGTAGCGCTAGCGTCTCCAACAGAACTTTCATACCCGCCAATTAATTTAACAGGAGATGAATAGGTTTTATCTACAGGTGTAAATAAAGTAGACGAAGGTCCAAATGTTGCATTACCATCAGCTAAAGTAACTCCAGAACTGTTTACAGCTACACTAACAGGAGATGTCCAGTTGTTATAATCCCATTGGTTGGTTGTACCTTCTTGGTATACAGATAGCAAACCGTCACCTTTGTTTAATTGATCTCCGCCATCACCTTGTATTAGTTGTGCTTCACGCCTTAAATAAATACTGGCTTCGGTTAATGTATCGTTTACATTCTTTGTAAGATTAACATCTTCTTTTACATACAAGATTTCATCTATGACATAAATAAATGTGTCATCTCCAGTATTGGTAGGCTTTACCGATAACTGTGCTAAAGATGCACCGCTTATTAAAATGCTAAGAATTGTAATAATACACTTCATACTTTGTAAATTTGGGGTAAAATTAAGGTTTTGCCTTAACTTGTCATAAACAATAAGGTTAAATATACATTATTTTTAATAATATATGAAGTCTAATAAAAATACACAATACCTTGGTTATTTGAGTCTTAGTGTTGGTGCTATACTCGTAATTTATAATCTTTCAGACAACAGTACTTCGCAACTCATAGGTTTTTTGGGGATTTGCTTTTTAATGTTCGGCATTTATAAATTAATAAAACGTAATGATGATTTAGAACAATCTGAGATAGAGGATGAGCAATAAATTTAACGTTGGCGATAGGATAGCGGTTTTAGATGATAATCTAGAAGGTTACATTACACACATTGAGAATGATAACATTACTATTGAAGATGAAGATGGTTTTGAACTTCACTTTAATGAGAATGAGATTGTGCGTATAGGAAAACCTCAATATAAAATTGATACCAAACACGTTGATTTTGATCAGATATTAAAAGAAAAATCATCTGTTAAGCGAGGTCCTAAAGAACGCGTAAAGCCTAAACAGCGAAACGCTCCAGCAATGGAGGTAGACTTACACATACATAAACTTACAAAGTCTGAACGCGGCCTAACAGCTTATGACAAGCTTAACCTACAAATAGATACTGCTAAACGTAAGTTAGATTTTGCTATACAAAAGCGTATTCAGAAACTTGTATTTATTCACGGTGTAGGTGAAGGTGTCCTAAAAGCTGAGTTAGAAACTATGCTTAGACGCTACGATAACTTAAAGTATTATGATGCAGATTATAAAACCTATGGTTTAGGTGCTACAGAAGTTTATATATATCAAAACGCTTAGTTGCTTTCAATAGTAATTTCTACATCTGGAACTTCAAGAATACCTAAATCATAAGTGCCTTGTATAGCTTGAATATCTTGACCACTAAACGTTAAGTTGGTTAACCTTACCAAAGTTCTAAATACAACTGTGTAGGTGTTTTCAATATTTACTTCTTCAGGAACATCAAAACTTTCAGTTTCATTAACATCTTTAAATCTTGCTATGCTATTGGCACCAATATCATTTCTTGGGTTTCCGTCCATATCTTCATCTTCGTTTTTAGTTGGTATACCATCATTATCATCATCTGGATCTAAGTAATCTGGATCTCCATCTTCATCTGTATCTAACAGCATAGTGTCTGGAGTATTTCCTAACTCTGCACTTGTAGGTACATTATCACCATCATCGTCTATATCTTGATAATCTAAAATACCATCGCCATCTGTGTCTTGCTGGCTATCTTCATTTTCTTCATCATTAGTTAAACCATCTCCATCTTCATCTTCAGTATCTGGAATAGCTGTTGTGGTTAAGGTAGCTGTTCCACCATTTGTACTCACAAATTCTTGTAATACTCTTGGAGAAGTAGGAGGTATTTCATTACAAAAATAACTGCTGCCTGTAATAGAGTTATCAAATGTTCTGTACACTAATTGGTTGCTTGTGTTTAAATCTATTGTTATAACGCCTAATTCTTCACCTGTAAAATCATTATCTTCAAATGAAAGGGAAATAGATTCAAAAATGTCATCATTATTAGTTTTGTAAAGCACTTTAGTTGTGCCTTCACCACATAATGAGAGATCTGAATCTTCAAAATCAAAACTGGTTACAATAATATCACCATCGTCACAAGACGCTAATACAGCTATAAATAGAAAAAGAAATAGGGTACGAGTCATTATCAAAATTTTCAACAAAATTAATTGAATTCCTATTGATAACGCTTCTGCTTGGGAATAATTTTATTTCTACTATTTTTGCCGCTACTAGCAAACAATTATGAGAAAAGTATATTTTGACAGTGCGGCCACAACGCAGGTAAGAAAAGAAGTCATTGAGAAAATGACGCAGGTAATGAGTGAGTGTTATGGAAACCCTTCATCTACACATGCTTTTGGAAGAGCCGCAAAGACTTTAATAGAGCAGGCTCGAAAGGATGTTGCGAAACACTTAAATGTTTCTGCTGGCGAAATTATTTTCACTTCTGGAGGTACAGAGGCAGATAACCTGGCTATTTGCTCGTCTGTAAAAGATTTAGGGGTTACACGCATCATAACTTCAAGAATAGAGCACCACGCGGTTTTACATACTGTACAGGAAATGCAAGACAAGCATAATGTTACGGTAGATTATGTAAACCTGAAAGATTGTGGGAGCATAGATAGTTCTCACCTTGAAGAGTTGCTAGGTAATAGTACCGAAAAAACATTGGTAAGCTTAATGCATATTAATAATGAGGTTGGTAATATGCTGGACATAAAAGCTGTTGCTAAACTTTGTAAATCTCATAATGCCTTATTTCATTGTGATACAGTACAATCTGTAGGTCATTTTAAGTTAGATTTTTCTGAAATACCAGTAGATTTTACAGCTGTAAGTGCTCACAAATTTCACGGCCCAAAAGGTGTTGGTTTTGCATTTATTAGAAAAAATAGTGGTTTAAAACCTATGATTGTAGGTGGAAGCCAAGAGCGAGGTATTAGAGCAGGTACAGAAAGCGTACACAATATTGTTGGTTTATCTGAAGCATTAAATATTTCTTATGCAAATTTAGAGGAAGAGAAAGCCTACATAAAATCTTTAAAACAATACTTTAAAGACCAACTACAAGAACATATTCCAGAAGCTTCTTTAAATGGAGGCTGCTCTGATAATGATAATAGCACCTATACCTTGCTTAATGTGTGTTTACCAATTGCAGAAGAAAAGGCAGTTTTACTTTTATTTCAACTAGATTTAAATGGTATTGCTTGTTCTAAAGGTAGTGCTTGCCAAAGTGGTAGTGGCCAAGCATCTCACGTTTTACAGGCAATTTTAGAAGACGATAAATTAAAGCGACCTTCAGTTAGATTTTCGTTCTCAAAATACAACACGAAAGAAGAAATAGATTATGTGATTGGCGTACTTAAGAATTTTATGGAAAGCTAATTATTAATTAGTTAACTATCTTACCATCAACCATCGTTAGTTTTCTATCTGCCATATTTGCAAGTTCTTCGTTATGGGTTACAATGACAAAGGTTTGTCCAAACTCATCTCTAAGTTTAAAAAATAGTTGGTGTAAGTTTTCAGCACTTTCACTATCTAAATTACCAGATGGTTCATCTGCTAAGATTACGGCAGGATTATTAATTAAAGCTCTGGCAACAGCAACACGTTGTTGCTCACCACCACTTAACTCAGATGGTTTATGATGAGCTCTTTTTTCAACACCTAAAAACGATAATAACTCCTTAGCTCTTTGCTCTGCTTGTACTTTAGATGTGCCTTTAATAAACGCTGGCAAGCATACATTTTCTAATGCTGTAAATTCAGGTAATAGTTGGTGAAACTGAAAAATAAACCCAATATGTTCATTTCTGAATTTAGAAAGTGATTTTCCTTTTAAGCTTGTAGCCTCTTTTGAATTTATAATAAGCTTTCCTTGAGTGTTCGAGTTGTTGTCTGAAGCATCAAGGGTACCTAATATTTGCAGTAATGTTGTTTTTCCAGCACCAGAAGCACCTACAATAGAGACAATCTCACGTTCTGCAATATGGAGATCAACGCCTTTTAAAACGTGTAAATCACCGTAGTGTTTATGAATGTTTTCTGCTATAATCATGGGCATCTGTTAAGAATAACAAAGCTATGCTTTATTTCCGAATGAGTTTTTAAGATTATTATAATCTATAAAATATACCAAACGTAGCGATAATTGATTAAGGCTTGGTTGGTCAAATAACGTATTAAGACTTTCAGTATAATCTACAGTAGACTGGTCATCTTGATTAAATATTTGGTTTCTGTAAAGTAACGTAGCAACGCTACCAGGTGCAAACCTCCAACTGTAAGAAAGATCTATATTCCAAATATTAAAATTGGTGTTAGGGTCTCTATTTTCAGAATCTTCTGTATCATAAGCAATTTGTGATCTAGTTCCATCTTCGTTAAGTTTAAAGAATACATCATCGGTGTAGTCTGCCACACTCCAGAAGTTTCTAAACCTAAGATTAAGGGCTTTAAATGGATCAAAATTAAAATTAGCAGAAATAGTATTTTCTAAAGAGGTACGATCACGTTGCCCTAGGAAAACATCATCACCATTATTATCTATATAACCAAACTCTTTTTCATTTTGAGCGTAGTTACTACTAACTACAAGTAAAAATTTATCTGAAAAACGATATCTTGGAGAAACATTAAGTGAAAGGTTATCTTGAGGGTCTTCATAAAAATGCCTGAAACCTAGACTTAAATCTAATGCAAACTTCTTTCTATAATCTGAAGATATCCAGCCACGACCACCAATACTTGAGCTATATGTAACAAATCTGCCAGGTAAACGCGGCTCAAAGTAATCTTGTGTGTCTGAGTCATAATACACATTACCACCAAAAGAAAAACGCTCTATAGTATTAAAATATGCATCTACATTTATGTTATTATTAGTTTGCACGCTTGGTTTGTATAACCTGTTATGCCTAGCTGTTATAGAAAAACTGTAGTTGTTAAAACGTTTTGTAGGTTCAAATATTTGGTAGCTTGCAGCAGCTACGAAGTTGTTAAAATTGTTTCTGAAAACTAAACCTAAATCATTAATATCATAAGTTGTGTTGGCAAAGTCATGACCAACTCTATATCTGAAATTACCATCAATCTTAGCTATATCAAGTTCAGATAAAAAGCCTGAGGTAATGCCATCTGTATCCATTACATTGCTTACAATTGCTCTACCAGAAGCCCCAAATTTGTTGTTTTTGTCTGCAGTGTCAAATACAAAAGCACTTACATTGGCATCTCTAAAGTCTCCTTCTCTAGTAACGTTTGTGTTTACTAAAGAAATAGATGAGTTTCCATTAAACTGTTGGTCTAATACAAATACATTATAATTAGCAAGTGGCTCTACCACAACTTCTCTTTTTGTATTTGTAACTGTATCTTCAATAATAGCTCTAGTTTCTTCTGTAATAGAGTTTAAAAAACCAATCCCTAATTTGTCTTTGGTTCTTCCAGAAATCTTAAGAGCGTTTAGGAGGTTTACTTTTTGAGGGTTTTCAATATAACGTTCATTGGCATTTAAACGAGATCCTCTAGTTGGTCCATTACCAATACGTCTTGAGAAGAAAATGCCACCTTTGTCAAAAAGTTCTGTACCTTCTGTAAAAAACTGTCTGTTTTCACCAAAAGTTTGTTCAAAAGGACCTAGGTTTAGTCTAACATTGTCAAACGCAACTTGTCCAAAATCGGGAATTAGAGTCATATCTAATGTAAAGCTGTCACTTAAGCCATACTTTAAATCCATACCTGCACTAAACTCTGTCTCTGTTACACCATCAAAATTAGTGACAATACCTTGTGCGAAAGGGAAAAAGGTTAACCTCACAGGTGGCTCTATATCTCTTACGCCATTAATGGTAGCATTATATTGAGTCTCCCTACCAACTTCTCTATTTATATAATTATAGGTATAAGTTTCATTACGATCTATAATACTTCGATACATATTTAAACTCCAATCCTGTATATCTTCCTCAGGAAAACGTAATGCGTTATAAGGTATTTTAAACTCTGCAAACCATCCACGGTCGTTAATAGTGGCTTTAGCATCAAACACAACATCATAACTAAAATCCTGCCTATTTTGAGATACTTTAGAGTCACCTATGGTACCAGCACTGGTAATGTAAAATCGAGTTTCATTAATACTATCGTTGTAAGTATTTAAAGCAATCGAGATTACATCTGCCTGAACATTTATTTCGTCTCTTTGGCTAAACTGTCTTCTTATGGAAGAAGGATTGTCATCATACATATATGCAGCAAAATAAACGGCACTATTATCGTATGCCATTTTTAATATCGTGCGGTGTGTTTTTGGCGCTTTACCTTCATTACTTGGTTGTAGCATATTAAAATCTGTATGTATAGGTAATGTTTGCCATACAGCATCGTCTAAGATACCATCTATTTTAGGTGGATTGCTAATACGTTCTGCAACGATAATTTTAGATGGCTCTGTTTGAGCTGTAAGTATTGAAATAAAAAATAAACTAAAAAATAAGGGTAAGGAGTAATTCACTGAAAATGAGGTGTTTTAATAAATTGGGAATGTCTAAACAAAATTATTGTTCCAATGCTTTTCTTTTCATAAGGAAATGTTAAATAATTTTGTTTATTAATTTATTGAAATAGATAAACAAAAATTACACTAATTTTACATAAATGAAAGAGAAAACAGAAGTAGCAACATTTGCAAATGGTTGTTTTTGGTGTACGGAAGCCGTATTTCAACGCTTTAAGGGTGTAAACAAAGTACAGTCTGGATTTACTGGCGGAATGATTAAAAATCCGCCTTACAGAGAAGTTGTTTCAGGAAGAACTGGTCATGCAGAAGCTTTACAGATTACCTTTAATCCAGATATTATTACTTTTAAAGAGCTTTTGTATGTGTTTTTTTCTACACACGATCCTACCACTTTAAATAGGCAAGGTGCAGATGTTGGTACACAATATAGGAGTGCTATATTTTACCATTCCAATAGTCAAAAAGAAATGGCTAATGCTGTTATTAAAGAGTTAGATGCAGATACCATTTTTAATGCGCCTATAGTTACAGAGGTTACTGAAGCTTCTGAATTTTATGTGGCAGAAGAAGAACATCAAAATTTTTATAATAACCATCCTGAGTATGGATATTGTAAATTTGTAATAGATCCTAAAATAAATAAAATACAGAAGTATTTTTCTGATAAACTAAATTAAAGAATGGCATTATACCACAATTTTGAAGAATATAATATAGAAGTAACAGATGAAATAAAGTCTCAATTTTCTTCTATCATAACTAACTTAGGAGAAGATGTAGCGCGAGAAGGTATAGTAAAAACACCAGAACGTGCAGCAAAGGCAATGCAGTTTTTAACATCTGGATATGATATAGATGCTGCAGAGATCCTTAAAGGCGCTATGTTTAAAGAGGATTATAATGATATGGTTGTAGTAAAAAACATTGAGCTTTATTCACTTTGTGAACACCATATGTTACCATTTTTTGGTAAAGCCCATATAGCCTATATCCCTAATGGACATATTGTAGGACTTAGTAAACTACCAAGAGTTGTAGATGTGTTTGCAAGACGTTTACAAGTGCAAGAACGTTTAACTCACGATATTTTAGAATGTATTAATGATACATTAAAACCAAAAGGTGTTGCTGTTGTTATTGAGGCTAGCCATATGTGTATGATGATGCGTGGCGTGCAAAAGCAAAACAGCACTACAACAACATCTGGTTTTAGAGGACAGTTTGAAGCTCAGGAGACTAGAAATGAGTTTCTTAAACTTATTAGTAGCGATTTAGCTTAGAGAGAACACAACAATTTCGGCATCTTTTTTGTTATTAAGATATAGATTCATCAATTTAAATTAATCAACATGAAAAACCGAAATTATAAATTATTAGGAAAAAGTGTTCTTATGGATGCTATAGGTATGGCTACAATGGCTATACCTGTTGTAGGGCCGTTTGTAGATATCTTATGGGCGCCGATTGCAGCTAAGAAAATGACAGAAATGTTTCCTGGCAGAAAAGGGAAAATTGCATCTGTAATTACTTTTCTTGAAGAAATTTTACCGTTTACAGATGTTATTCCAACATTTACATTAATGTGGTTATATACCTATGTTTGGAGTACATCTAAAGAAGTAGTACAAGAACCAATTGAGGTGGAGATAGTTTCATAAAATCATTTGCAATCAATATATAACCTCAAGAGTTTTCTTGAGGTTTTTTTATACAAAAAAAGAGCGGCTAACCACAACCGCTCTTTTAAATTCAAATCAATACGAATTAAAGCGTATTAATTATTCAACAATCACGTTGAATGTCTGTGTTACATCTGTTTCACCACCAGCATTAGTAATGTCGCCTTCTGCAACACCACTAGCATCTTTGCTCGGTTCGTGACGCAATGTTACTGTAAAAGTTCCGTTTGAAGCTTCACCGGTTATTAAGCTAAAGTTAATTCCTACAGGATTTCCATCTGCATCTGCATCTGCATAATCTGTAGTAACATTTAAGCTAGTAGATGCTTGATAAAAAAACTGGTGCTCATCTGCCTCTTCTGCAACCTCTTCGGTAATATCTTCTGCAGGAGATTCTGTTTCGTTAAGTAATGTAACTGTTCCCGTATAGGTAGTGTTAGCCAATAGGTTTACATCATCTATCACAGGAGCGTTTGGTCCATCACCATCTAAATCTGTAGCAGTAAATGTTACTGTTGGGTTACCTTCAGAAGTTAAAGAAATTGTAGTTGTAGTAATTAATTCTTCTTCATTCACTATTTCTGGAACACTATCATCATCACTTGAACAAGAGAAAATAAATAATGATGCAAGGGCTAAAGTTGATAATTGTTTTAAGGTGTTCATTGTTTGCTTTTTTAGTGTGTAGTGGTTGAGCCTATCGAAACCACTTTGATATTAATTTATGTATGATGATTTCGAATGGCTCAATCATCGTTAGTTATTGTTAGTAATTTAATTTTAGTCTTAGAGTTACGTTTCTTCCTAAATCATCTGCATAATAACGTAGTCTATTTAAGTAGTCACGATACTCTGTATTAAAAATATTTGAGACATCAAGTCCAACATTTAAAGTGCTTTTATTAAACACAGAAAAGTCTATACTGCTTGTAAAACCTAGTAAATGATAAGCATCTGGTGGTGTGCTTAAATCAACTACTTCAGTAGTTTCGGTCTCTGGAATAAAAACTTCAAAATTGTTATTTGGAAATTCATTTTGTCTAAAAACATATTGGCTTGTAATACCTAATCTTAGGTTATTTAATTTTTCATTTTTAAACGTTAAACTATTTGTTGTGTTAACTGGCGGCATATTTATTAACGCACGATCTAAAGAGGTATCTCTTCCTTTAACGATACTAAGCTGGTGGCTTGTACTAAAATTTTTAGTAAGCTGTAACCTGGCATCAACATCTACTCCTAATAATCTTGCTTGAGTTTGCCTGTATTCCCAAACCTGAAAATTACCTCGTATGGTTTGCTCTATACCAGTTGGTTCAATTAAGATAAAATCTGAAATGAAGTTAGCAAATGGACTTACAGAAAATGAAATATGATTAGTGTCGTGCTCTAACGTGACACTAAATTTATTAGCTCTTTCTGAATTAAAACTTAAGTCGCCAATTTCTATTCGAGATGCTGAATGGTGTAAACCTTCACTAAATAATTCTGAAGGGTTTGGAGATCTTGAAGCTAATGAATAGTTACCAAGAAGCTTATATGTATTATTTAATGCTAAACTAAAGCCAGCAGTTGCAGAAACATTATGATAATCGAAATTCGGATTTGTAAGGATCTGATTTTCATTTCTATCTATTTCAAACTCTGGATAGGTTTCATCATAACCGCGCTCTTCCCATCTAGATAGCCTATAAAATTTAAAAGCATCTATATTTTGAAAGTCATAACGTAAGCCAGACTCTACAGTTAATGTAGGAGATAGGTTATACGTTAGTGCAGCATAAGCTCCTAAATCGTAACGTTCATAATCTGGTATTAACCGTCTTACTCCAGTTGATGGGTCTGCAAAATTATCTTGATACCCAAATGAGAAACCTGTCTTAATTTCATAATCTATTTTAGCATCATAAACCAAATCTGCATTAAAGTGGTGTGTTGCTAACTCTAAATCTACACTTGGTCTATTATCTTCACTGTCTCTTCTAACATCATATTCTAAACGATTGTTTAATTGAAAATCATATTGCGCAGATATCTTACCGAAATTTTCAAACCTCTTAAACAGCTTCAGTTTTGCTAAATGATGATTCACATCTTGCCTTGGTGCTATTATATCATAAGTAAAATCATCTATAATGAACGGTCTGTCACTATTTATAGCACGTACTTGATCTTCTGCACCACCAAGGTGAGAAGCTCTTAGTATTCCTACTTCATTATCAAAATAGGAGTAATATGCATCAAAACCCCAAGAAAACTTATTAAGACCAAATCCTAAAGAGAAATCTTTTTCATCTTGACCTGTATTACTTAAAATATAATCGGGCGTTTCAAAATCTCCAAAGCGTTTATACGTTCCTTGAACTCTAGTATACCAACCAGATTTAAATGCCTTAGTGAGGTTAGAAGTAAGTGTGCCGCCACGACCATTTGTAGATCCTGTAACTATAGTTTTTCCATAGATAGTATCTTTTAAAGGTGCTTTTTCTGGTTCTACAATTACAATGCCGCCAACTGCGCCACCACCATATTGTAATGCATTGGCTCCTTTTATTACAGCAACTTTACCAGCAGCATTTAAATCTACATTTGGTGCGTGTTCTGCTCCCCATTCTTGGTCTTCCATTTTAGTGCCATTATTATAAATAAGGACACGACTGCTATGTAAACCTTGTATAACAGGTTTAGCTACAGTATTTCCTGTATTTAAGGTAGATACGCCACTTATAGATTTTAAGGCATCACCTAAAGAACCGCTTGTTTTTGCATCTAAAATTTCAGAATCTAAAACCTGTTCTTGTGCAGACAATACGTTTTTCTTGAATACAGCACCTTTAATGGTAACTTCTCCAAGTTCTTCTAAATGATGTTCTAGCTTAATATTTAAAGTTGTATTACCAGAAACAGTTACTGGTACTGCTTTGGTATCACATTCAGGATGTGAAACTTGCAATATGTAACTGCCATCACACAACCCTTTTATAGTATAGTTACCATCAAAGTCTGATAGTACAGCCTTCTCTAAGCCAGCTACAATAAGTGTAGCGCCAACTAAAGGTGAGTTATCGTGAAAATCTACAATAGTTCCTTGCATTGTATACTCACATTCTTGCGCATTTACAAAAAGTGTACATATACAAGCACATACCCATAGGTATTTTTGCATGTCGTGAAAATTTTAAAATTGAAAACTATCCTGTTGCATTTACACGCAAAGGATATTAAGAATGGAAATTATGATAAAGAAGGTGGTCCTCTAAGTGAGACCGATGTAGAAGATGTTAAGACCACACCTTCATTAATCTTGAAATTTTGGGTTTGTGGTAATACAAACGACCAAATTTCATAATTAGGGACATTAAAAACAACAACAGGATTTAACTGAAACTTATAAAAATTACAGTCTAAATGTTTCTCGTGAAAATGAGTATCGCTAGGGTTGTCACAAAGCTTATGTTCATGTTGCTCTAATGCATGACCAAATGAAACCCCTAATGGAAATAGGAGTACAGCGGTAGCTATAATTGCAATATGTTTAAAAAACTTTGTTTTCAATGTATGTTTTAATCTAAGAATTTTGCAAAACCGAGACGTCTAAGCATTTTCTTTTCGAAAGCCCAGAAGAATTGGAATTGACCAAATATCCAGCCGAAAATAATCAAAAGCACTTGATAAACAGGGAAAATTAACAAAATCCTAACAGGCCAGTAAATCCAACCGCTAGTGTTTTCTTGGGTGATACCTAAAAATTCGACTATAGGACCAGCAATTTTTGCAGATGTAGATCCTGTAATGCCAAACACTATAAAAATTACCACTACTTGCCAGTTAGAAGAAATTCCCCAACGTTCTTTAAGCTTTTTCATTCGGCAAAATTACAAATTTACCTTAGTTTCTGATTGTAAGTTTCTTCAAAAAATTCGAAGTAATTAAATAAAAGATAATTTACTTCATAGCCATAATCTATACCAGGTTGGTAATCTATTTGTTGTTCGTAAAGGTTAGTTCTGTTATATCGAGAATCTAATACACGCCTATTGTATTCCTGAACAGAAAACAAATTTCTGTTTTCTAAAACCTTTTGTATGTAATAACCGCGAGGTGGTTGTGTTACTAGCCAACTTTGAAAACCTGGCTCGATAATTATAATTTCATATTCTAAACTATCATTAGCAATGCGTACAGTATCTAGAGACTTAGTTTTAGATTCTTTATCGGTATGAGCTGCATCTGTAGTGTTAGTAGTTGCACAAGCTATAATTAACAATGCAAGCAGTAATGTTGGTATGATCTTTTTCATAACTAAAAAGATACAAAAACGATTCCAATTTTATATAAACAAAAAACCAGTTGCCTTAAGACAACTGGTTTTCTTTATATGGTAGTAAAATTATTTTCCAAATAAGCCACCAAGCATACCGCCAAGGCCTCCTTTTTTCTTATTTCCGCCAAGAACCATTCCGGCAACATCATCTATAACACTACCATCACCATCTGCGTCTAAAAGCGTTTCAATTAAAGATTGATCATTTGTACTTTGCGATCCTAAAACAGAACCTAATAAATCTCCAAGACCGTTTTGGCTTACATTGTCCTTACGCTTTTGGCTTCCTAATATTCCCATAATTATCGGTGCAGCCATTTTTATGATTTGGCCTACACTACCAGCATCTACACCACTTGTTTTACTAATGGTTTGCTCTACACGTTCTTGCTTTCCACCTAAAACGTGACCTAAGATACCACCACCATCACTCATTAAATCATCTAGACCGCCACCACTTAATAAACCACCTAAGTTATCTAATAAAGAACCATCGTGTTTATTATTTTCTAAGGCACTATTTAGGCTTGCTGCACCATCTGGAGTAGCTGCATTCCTTTTCATTGCTCCTAATATTAGAGGCATAGCCGAGCTTAATACAGAAGCTGTACGGTCTGGGCTAGTATTGGTTTTTTCACTAGCACTACTAATAAGCTGTTTGCCAATGTCTGTATTTAATAAATCTAAAATTGAAGCCATAATAAAGAATTAGTTGAAATGTTAAAATTTTAAGATTTGAAAGTTAGTCAATTAATTTAAAAATCAGAAAATAAATTCATCACAAAATATTGCCTTTCGTCACATGTATATGATCTTGTATAGCTATATTAATATCTTTATAAGGTTTGAAGCATATGAAATATAGCCCCATTTATATTATCTTATTACTATTCTTTACGCAAATGTCTGCGCAAGAGAATGATAAGGATTTAAACAATTTGTTTAATGCTGTAACAACTATTGAAGTTACACCAAACGCATTACAGAATTATTTTTATAAGATCACAGATAATTACTTACTCACAGAACACAGAGAATCTTTTACAGGTTTTTTTAATTATGTAGAATCAGATTTAGAACTAATGAACTCTACAGTGTTTAAGGATCACTATTATCTTTTTAAGGCAAGATCTTATAGGCTCTCTAATGAATTTGGTAAAGCTTTTTCTAGTCTAAATAATATAAGTGATAAGTTATCAGGCTTTTCTAAAAAGGACAGTGTTAACTATTTTGTTATGTACCACCTTGCTACTACAGAGCTTGGGCTGTTTAAACAAAGTATTAACTATGCCCAGATTATTAACTCTATAGATGATATACCATCTACAAGAGAGCCAGGTATGGCACCAGATATATATTTTTTAGTGTCAAGTGATTTATCTTATAACAAGCTAGGTGACTATAAAAATGCTATTCGCATAGCAAAATCTAAGTTCGAAAAGTTTAAGGAGCTGTATCCTAAAGATTATTACTTTCTATTTAATAGGGCTAATAATATAGGTGTTTACTATAATAATTATAACAAGCCAGATAGTGCATTAGTTTATTTTAATAAAGCAATGTCTTATTTGGATTATGAGGGTTTTAATGGTTCTAAGAGTACAGATAAATATAGATCGTTTGTTCAAGGAAATGTAGCGCAGTCTTATATGTTAATGGAGCATTATAAAGAAGCAATCCCATTATTAGAGGACGATGTAGAAAAGTCTCTTGACTATTTTCCCTACAATGCATTAATAAGCTCTGTATTGTTAGCAGAAAGTCATGTTAAACTTAATAATGTAGCAAAAGCCGAACGCGTATTGTCTAGGTTTGATAGTATTTCTAATGCTACAGAACGATTACAAAACCCAGAGTTTAGAGACAAACTATTTGCCATTAAAGCAAAAATTGCAGAACAAAAAGGAAACCATGTAAAAGCCATTGAAATCCTAAACGCTCAAATAAAGTTTAGAGATTCTAACAAAGCTGCAGAAAAACTTGAGGAAGCAATTTCATTACAGTCTGCTTTCGAATTAGAGAAAAAAGAAGCAGAGCTACTTGCCTCTAAAGTAAAAGCTAATGAAATGGAAGTAACCTTAAATAAGCGTAACTATAGTATTATAGGAGGCTTACTTTTAATAATACTTTTAGCCTGCTTACTAGTTTGGTATCGTTTGAATAGTTTGAAGCAAAAAGCTCAAAACAAAGAATTTAAACTGCTAACTGAAACTATAGCAGAAAAGAATAAGGTAATTAATATAGCACTACAGGAAAAGGATACACTTTTAAAGGAAATACACCATCGTGTAAAAAATAACTTGCAAGTGGTTTCCAGTCTTTTAAGTTTACAAAGTAACAATATTAGTAGTACCGTTGTAAGAGAGGCTTTACTAGATGGGCAAGCAAGAGTTAGATCTATGGCGTTGGTACACCAAAGGCTATATGAAACAGACAATTATAAGGATATAGTTTTTAATGACTACATAGGCCAACTTGTGCAAAATTTAATAGCAACTTATAGAGTAGATAATAAAGTAGAATACACTATTAACTCTAAAGAAATAGTAGATATAGATATAGCTGTGCCTCTTGGTTTAATAATTAATGAGGTAGTCACAAATACTTTAAAGTATAGTGAAAAAGATGTGCTAAGGTTGTCTATAAATTTTAACGAAAAGAACACAAATCATTATAAATTAGTAATCTCAGATAATGCCTTAGGATTTAATCTTGAGGAAGTGAAAAAACGAAAGACCTTAGGTCTTAAATTAATAGAAATATTGGTGAAACAATTAGAAGGAAATCTTGATATAGATACTTCAACTAAATCACCAACAACATATACAATTGAGTTTCCAAAAACTGACAAATGAAAAAAAACATTCTCATAGTAGAAGATGAGCTTTTAATTGCTGAAGATATTAAGTACAATTTAGAGCGTTTAAATTATAACGTTTCAGGTATTGCCATAAGAGCTTCAGAAGCACTTACAATACTTGAAAACAATAGTGTAGATTTAGCTTTGCTGGATATTAATATTAAAGGAGAATTAGATGGCATAGAGTTAGGAAGAAAGATTAGATCTCTTTATCCAATGCCAATTGTGTACCTAACATCTAACTCAGACAAACGCACTGTGGAGCGTGCTGTTGAAACAGAGCCATCTGGCTATGTGGTTAAGCCTTATAATAAAACAGATCTTTTTACAACACTTACGTTAGCACTACATAACTCAGACAAAAACGAGAAGCCACAAGAAAAACAATCTACACAAGGTAAAGGTAAGTCTGTGTTTTTTAAAGTAGAAGGTACTTATACAAAAGTGTTGTTTGATAATATATTATTTTTTAGAACCGCAGGAAATTACATTGAGATTCATAAAATTGGAGGAGTAGACTTGGTAAGGATGACAGTTAAGGAATTATTTGAACATGTAGCTTCAGGAAATTTCTTGAGAGTACATAAATCCTATATTTTAAATAGGGATAAAATAACTGGATTTAATGGTAAAGAGGTTTTTATAGGAGATAGGAAGTTTCCTATGGGTGGCGTTTATAAAGATGAAGTCTTTCAAGTGTTAGATGTAAACTAAATTTTGTCACAAATAACTTAGGTTTTGTCACATCAGTTTACATGCAATTCAAGTAATTAATATATTTGAGATATCCATAGATAATTGGGGTTTATATGGGTGTTTTATACTAAAAAAGGAGTGATTTGTTAATAATCACTCCTTTACTTTTAATATATCTTGTTAATTATGCAGGTTGTAGTATATCTGCAATCTGCTCTGCTAACTCAACACCAATTCTGTCTTGTGCTTCTAGAGTAGCTGCGCCAATATGAGGACTTAATGAAAGTTTCTCATTCATTAATAACTGTATCTCTGGCTTAGGCTCTTTTTCAAAAACATCTAAAGCTGCAAAAGATACTTTTCCATCATTTAGAGCATCAACCAATGCCACTTCATCTAATACACCACCACGTGCAGCATTAATAAGACCAACACCATCTTTCATTTTTGAAATTTCTTCTTTACCAATAACATAATCCTTTTGAGCAGGAACGTGTAAGGTTATAAAATCTGAATGCTGTATTAAATCTGAAACGGGTTCTGTTTTAATAGGAATCTTTATGGTTTGGTGATTGTAAAATTCTAATTCTATTTCTGCTTCACCTACATAGTTATCACTAGCTACTACTTTCATACCGATACCTAAGGCAATCTTAGCTACCTCACGACCAATACGACCAAAACCAATAATACCTATGGTTTTACCTCTTAGTTCTCTTCCTTTAGCATAAGATTTTTTTAAAGCCTTAAAGTTTGTATCGCCTTCTAGTGGCATTGCTCTATTAGAGTCGTACAAGTATCTAACGCCACCATATAGGTGAGCAAATACGAGCTCTGCAACACTACTGGATGATGCTGCAGGTGTATTTATTACGTGCAAGCCTTTTTCTTTTGCATAGCTAACATCTATATTATCCATACCAACACCGCCACGACCTATTATTTTTAAGCTAGGGCACGCATCGATTAATTCTTTTCTTACAGTTGTGGCACTTCTTACCAATAGTACAGAAATGTCGTTTTTATTTATGTAGTCTTTAAGTTGATCTTGAGCTACATTAGTAGTTATAACTTCAAAACCAGCTTTTTCCATAGCGTCTACTCCACTTTGAGAAACACCATCATTTGCTAAAATTTTCATATCTATTTTTTAAAATCTAATTTAATAATAAGGATTAGTTAAGCTTTACGTTCTAGATCACTCATAACTTCAACCAAAGTACTAACACTATCTTTTGCCATTGCATTGTACATAGATGCCCTGTAGCCTCCAACACTTCTATGACCATTAAGACCATTAATACCAGCTTCAGCTAACATAGCATTAAAAGTTTCAGTTAGATCGCCATTTACTAAGCTAAAGGTTGCATTCATAGTACTACGATCTTCCTTCTCTGCAAAGCCTTTAAATAAAGGGTTTATATCTATTTCAGAATAAATAAGCTTAGCTTTCTTTTCATTTTGTTCTTGTATTTTATCTATACCACCTAGATTTTTAAGCCATCTTAACGTAAGCATAGAGACATACACAGGAAAAACAGCAGGTGTATTAAACATACTAGATTTACCAATATGTACTGTATAATCCATCATAGAAGGAATTTCTCTGTTTACTTTTCCTAATATATCTTCTTTTACTATAACTAAAGTCGTTCCTGCAGGACCCATATTTTTTTGAGCACCAGCATAAATCAGGTCAAATTTTGAAAAATCTAATTGACGTGAAAAAATATCTGAACTCATATCACAAACCAAAGGAACATCTACATCTGGAAAACTCTTCATTTGAGTACCAAAGATTGTGTTGTTACTCGTACAGTGAAAATAATCTACATCTTTAGGAACTGTATATCCTTTTGGTATGTAATTAAAGTTTTGGTCTTTAGAGGATGCTACTTCTAAAACTTCTCCAAATAACTTAGCCTCTTTAATAGCCTTGCTACTCCAAGTTCCTGTATTTAAGTAAGCAGCTTTATTTTGTAATAGGTTATAGGCAGTCATTAAAAACTGTGTGCTAGCACCACCTTGTAAAAACAATGCTTTGTAGCCTTTTCCTTCTAAACCCAATAATTCTAAAGCAAGGTTTCTTGCTTCTTCCATAACATCAACAAAATCTTTGCTTCTGTGAGATATTTCTAAAATTGAAAGTCCACTATTATTAAAATCTAATATAGCTTGTGAAGATTCTTGAAATACTTCTTGTGGAAGAATACAAGGTCCAGCACTAAAATTATGTTTCTTTTTCATGATGTTGTTTAAATTATATATACAAATATCTTAAATATCGAGTTGAAAGGTTATAATTTAAGTGTGAAATACTAATTAACTTTCAACAAGAATTCAACAGTATCTATATTATCTGCATAATCCCATAATTTGGGATGTTGGGTTTCTCCAAAATAAATATGATGCGGTTGTAAGTTGTTAGAAACTACGCATTGTAAATTATCCTTTTCTTCAGCTAAGATTTCTTCTAATTCTTCAAGATTTTTATAACTATCTTGAAAAAGAACACCTATTGGTGAGCTAAACCCTTTATCTTCTTTTAGTAACACAAAATTATTGTCTAACATATTAGCACCGCTCATAAGGTATACGGCTTTGTTGTAGTCGTAATTATTTGCGTATTTGTTGTCATTTATAACCTCAGACCAATTCATTATATTTTCAAAGAAAGTATTAAAGTTATAACCTTCAGGCACGAGAAGTTTAGATACATTTCTGCAGCCTAAACCATAATATCTAAAAATATCGTTAGCTAATAGTTGTATTTGTTCTGGAGATTCTTCGCCTGTAAGAATAGCTACAGAGTGTCTGTTCTTTCTAATTATACTTGGAACATTCTTAAAATAGTAATTAAAGTATCTGGACGTATTATTGCTACCAGTAGCAATAACTGCATCAAAACCTTTTAATTGATCTTTAGCTGTCTTAATTCTCTCATTATAATTAGTATTAATAGCTTTTAGTTTCTCTAATAATAATGGTAATAAACGCTGATCGTTAGATGAGTACTTAATTAACACATTATGTCCTGTTACCAAAACAGAAAGCACGTCATGAAAACCAACTAAGGGCACATTTCCTGCAAGTATTAAACCTATAGTTTTAGGTGCCTTAGTATTAATATTATAATTCTTTAGCCAAGCAGATAAATTGTCTTCTGTTAATGCTAACTGCCATTGTTGTAAAGAAAACCTAACATTGTTTTTAGTAAACCAGCCATTGTAATGTACAGCGGCTTCAATTTCTGTTGCTAATCTTTGGGAAAACTCGTCGTCTTTAGTGTTTGAGTCATTAAAAAACTGCTCAAGAAATTTTCCTAATTCCGAAAATGCTTCAATATGTTCGTTAAGGGTCATAAACCTAATTGGTATTTTTTGGTATTGTCTACCTTTGGCGTTACTTTTGTACAAAATTAAGATAAATAAGAGCTATGGCTATCATTATAACAGACGAATGTATTAATTGTGGAGCTTGTGAGCCAGAATGTCCTAACACTGCTATTTACGAAGGCGCAGATGATTGGCGTTATGCAGATGGTACAGATTTAGAAGGTAACGTGGTGTTGCCAAATGGTAAAGAGGTAGATGCTAATGAAGCACAAGAACCAATAAGTGATGAGATTTATTATATAATACCAGATAAGTGTACAGAGTGTAAAGGGTTTCACGAAGAACCCCAATGCGCAGCAGTATGTCCGGTAGATTGTTGTGTACCAGATGACGATCATGTAGAATCTGATGAGGTCCTTCTAGCTAAGCAAGCATTTATGCATAAGGACTAAATTTTACAATTTTATAACACTTAGTAAACGCCAATTAAAATTATTAATTGGCGTTTATTTTTTTGTAGTTATCTCAAAATCAAAAAAATACCCAGTATTGGGTATTCTTTCTATAACACATATTTCATAAATTTATAGTATAAAAATAGTAAAGCTCTGTAGTTGTGGTTGTACTGCAGACACTTTATTAATTCTCTAACAAATACTCTATATTATGAAACGAATGTTACTCACCTTTTTGTTGCCCTGCATTTGTGTTGTCTTATTTATTGCTACTGTAAATTTAGATACTAAAGTAAATGCTAATGTACTGCCAGATGATTATACCAGCTTAGTTACAATTAATAATTGGGGAAGTTGGCAAAGCACAAGTTGCTATAAAGGATTAGATTTTAGGGTTAAACTTAGAGGAAAAAATTATGACGGCTCAAAACATATTTGGGGCGTACAATTTAGAAATAGATATAATGATGTTATTCACTTTAGCTATGAAGTTTATAACAGAGAACCAAATAATGCAAGAACAACACATAGAACAGACCTAAAGCCTGGTGCATTAAGTAGTGGTGTAAGTGATTTCTATATGGAAAACTCAAACTCAATCTACGTATTTGTAGATAGTGTAAGATTTATAAAAGACGGTTTACAACCTTATTATGAATGTGATAAATAATTAATTAGCTCACCTCTTAAAGCTAACTTTCTAAAACACCTAATGTTTCGTATTGCATTAGGTGTTTTTTTTAACTAATTAGTATAATAAGTTTTGGTTTCTATTTTACATATATTAGCTCTCTTTTATATTAAATATGCGCAACCTACTACTTTTACCTTTAACACTTTTACTATTTTCTTGTACCAAAACTGTAACTATAAATGAAGCTGTTAAAGATCAGCCTTTAATTAACTATGTAAATCCATTTATCGGAACTGGTGGTCACGGTCATACTTATCCAGGTGCCGTTGCTCCTTTTGGAATGATGCAGTTAAGCCCAGACACACGTCTTGAAGGTTGGGATGGCTGTAGCGGTTACCACTATAGTGACAAACATATTTATGGGTTTTCACACACGCATTTAAGTGGTACTGGTGTGAGTGATTATGCAGATGTTTTATTAATGCCAACCAATACAACTACATTTAATAATGGTGCAGATGGAGAAAAAGGATACCGCTCAACCTTTTCACATGAAGATGAAAATGCATCTCCAGGATTTTATGAAGTATTACTTAAAGATACAGACGTTAAAGTTTCACTAACGGTTTCGCGTAGGAGCGGAATGCATAAGTATGAATTTCCTTCAGCTGAAAATCAAATTGTTATTTTAGATTTAGAGCACAGAGACAAGCTAAATGATGTAAAGCTTAATATATTATCAAATACAGAAATTTCGGGTTATAGGTTTTCAAAAGCTTGGGCAACAAATCAGAAGTTGTTTTTTAATATCCAATTTTCAAAAGCGTTTAAAGTAGAAGATACATTAATGTCTTCAACCTTTAAAACTTCAACCAAAGCAGCATTAAAATTTCATAATCCTAAAAACGAACCTATTTATGTGAAAGTAGGAATAAGTGCTGTTGATGAACAAGGTGCAAAATTAAATCTTGAAAAAGAAATAGGAACAAAGACTTTTAATGAAGTGAAATCTGAAATTGAAAAGCTTTGGGAAAAGCAACTAGAGAAAATTACGATTGAAGATCGTGTTGAAGATAAAAAAGTGATTTTCTACACATCATTATACCATAGTATGTTGGCGCCACACTTACATCAAGATGTGGATATGCGTTACAGAGGAATGAATGATAGCATTTATAAAGCTGAAGATTTTGAGCAATATACTGTCTTTTCACTTTGGGATACTTACAGAGCAGCACATCCTCTTTATACTCTTATTGAGCAAGATAAAACTAATGATTTTATAAAAGGATTTATAAAGAAACATGAGCATGGCGGTATATTGCCAATATGGGATTTGAGTAATAATTATACTGGTTGCATGATTGGTTATCATGCAATACCTGTAATATCAGATGCATACTTAAAAGGAATTAAAGATTATGATGTTGAAAAAGCTTTTCAGGCAATGACTTTTGCTGCATCTCGAGATCATTTAGGGTTAGATGCTTATAAGAAGAACAATTACATTCCTGTTGAAGCTGAAGGAAGCTCTGTGTCTAAAACTCTTGAGTATGCGTATGACGATTGGGCTATTGCACAAATGGCCAAAACTTTAGGAAAATCTGAAGATTATAAAACTTATATACAAAGGGCGCAATTTTATAAGAATGTATTTAATCCAGACACTAAATTTATGCAAGGCCGTTTTAGAAATACTTGGCCAACTAATTTTGATCCCTATGAGGTTAACTTTAACTATACAGAAGCCAACTCTTGGCAATATAGTTTTTATGTGCCCCAAGATGTTTCAGGATTTACAACTCTGCTAGGAGGAAAAAAAGCTTTGGAGCAACAATTAGACAAACTGTTTAGTGCTAGTCAAGAAACATCTGGTGCAGAACAGGCAGATATAACGGGTTTAATAGGGCAATATGCACATGGTAATGAACCAAGCCATCATATGGCGTATCTCTATAATTTTGTAAATACACCTTACAAAACACAAGAGCGTGTTCATCAAATTCTTACAGAACAATATAGTAGTGCACCAGATGGTATTTCAGGGAATGAAGATTGTGGCCAAATGGGAGCTTGGTATGTATTTAGCGCTTTAGGTTTTTATCCTGTAACACCTGCATCAAATACCTATATAATCGGGACGCCTCACGTAGAAAAAGCAACACTAAACCTAGAAAACGGTAGTAAATTTACAGTGATTGCAGAATCACTTTCAGAAGAAAATATTTATATACAGAGCGCAACTTTAAATGGAAAGCAACTTAATAACTCATACCTAGATCATAATACTATAATGAATGGTGGTAACTTAGTATTTAAAATGACAAACGCACCATCCCAATGGGGTACAACAACTAATTCTGTACCAGTTACAGAAATTAAAGACCACTTAATTGTACAGTCACCTTATATTACAAATGGAAATTTAGCATTTAAAGATTCAACAAGAATTGCATTAGGAGTAGCAGATAAAGATGTTTCTATAAAGTATAGAATAAATACTTCAGAAACTTTTAAAACTTACAAGACTCCATTCTATATTTCAGAAACAGCAAATTTGGAAATATATGGTAGCAAGGATGGCAAAGAAAGTCCTAAGTTAATTTCAGAATTCAGAAAAATAGATCCAAACTTAAAGCTCACGCTAAGCACAACCTATCCAGAGCGCTACAGTGGTGGCGGAAACCTAGCGTTGATTGATGGTGTAACAGGAACTACAAATTTTCAAACAGGATTATGGCAAGGTTATCAAAACCAAGATTTAATAGCAACGCTCGATTTTGGTAAGCAGAAAGAAATCAATACAATATCTACAGGCTTTTTACAAGACCAGCGTTCTTGGATATTTTATCCTACACAGGTAACTTACCTAAGTTCACAAGATGGTAAAACATTTAAAGAAATTTTTACAAAAAAGATTTCTGTTAAAGAAAATGAACAAGTTGAAAAGCTAAAGGTTAACTTTAAGACAACTAATCCAACATCATTTAGATACTTAAAAGTAGTCGCTAAAACATTAGGTGAATTACCAGAGTGGCATTTAGGCGCAGAACATCAAGGCACCAGTTGGATATTTGCCGATGAGATTTTAATAAATGAATAATGAAAAGAAGACAATTTATACAACAATCTGCTTTAGGAACAGTAGGACTTGCAGTTGCAGGTGCAGCAATATCTTGTGATGAACAAAATTTGAATAAAGAAATGAGTATACCCCAAAAAGAAACATTAAAAAAATCTGGACCAATTGCTATTTGCACTTGGGGATTTGTTGATGCAAATAAAACTGCAGGTCAATTCTTAGATGCTGGAAAACCTGCTTTAGATGCTGTTATTGCCGGCGTACAAGTAGAAGAAGATGATATTAGAAACACAACTGTAGGAAAAGGTGGTGCGCCAGACAGATCTGGCGAAGTAACTTTAGATGCTTGCGTAATGAATCCAGATGGAGATTGTGGTGCTGTGGTATATGTTAAAGATTATGCGCACGTAGCACAATTAGCACGTATTGTAATGGAGGAAACACCACACGTGATGTTAGCTGGAGAAGGCGCAGAAGAATTGGCAGAGCGTTATGGGTTTAAAAAAGACACCTTGTTAACAGAGCAGTCTGAAAAAGCGTATAAAGAATGGCTTAAAAGCCCAAAATATAAACCAATTATTAATATTGAAAATCACGATACGATAGGACTGTTGGCTATTGATAAATTTGGAGACATTGCAGGTGCGTGTACAACAAGTGGATTAAGCTACAAAATGAAAGGTAGAGTAGGAGATAGTGCCATTATAGGAAGCGGACTTTTCTTAGATAATGAAATAGGAGGTGCAGTAGCCACAGGAATGGGAGAGGAAATAATGAAAACAGTTGGTAGCTTTTTAATAGTAGAGCTTATGAGGCAAGGTAAAACACCTCAAGAAGCTTGTGATGAAGCCGTAAAACGTGTTATTGAAAGAAATCCGAATTATAAAAACTTTCAGGTAGCTTATATTGCTTTAGATAAACAAGGAAATACTGGTGGTGCCTGTATTCATAAAGGCTTTACTTACGAGAAGTATGAAAATGAAGAAAACACTAGAGTACAACCTTCACATATTTTAAACGATTAATTTAAGATGAGCAATAACGCAGGAAGCAAAAGAGCATTTGCAATAATTACAACTCTCTTTTTTTTATGGGGCTTTATCACTGTCCTTGTAGATTCATTAATACCAAGACTAAAAGATGTTTTTGAGTTATCTTACTTTCAGGCTGGCTTGGTACAATTTGCATTTTTTCTTGCGTACTTCATATTCTCAATTCCTGCAGGATCTATACTTGCAAGGATAGGATACAAAAAAGGAATAATTCTTGGCTTACTAACTATGGCATTTGGATGCTTGCTCTTTTATCCTGCATCTGAGTATCGTATGTTTAATGTGTTTTTACTTGGGTACTTTATTTTAGCAGCAGGTATAACTGTACTTCAAGTTGCTGCAAACCCTTATGTAAGTTTATTGGGTAGTGAGCAAGGTGCTTCCAGCAGGCTTAATTTGGCTCAAGCTTTTAATTCTTTAGGAACTACAATTGCGCCAATAATTGGTGCACTTTTTTTATTGAGTGAGACTGTAAAAACATCAACAGAGATTAACGCCCTTAGTATTCAGGAAAAAGAAAGTTATTTAACTGCAGAGGCAGCAACTGTACAGACACCGTTCCTAACTATTGCTGCTATTATTGGAGTGTTAGCTGTGGTTTTTATGATTGTGAAACTACCAACAATTATGGAGAAAAGTCCAAAAGGTGGCTATTCTAAGCTGTTTAAAAACAAGCTTGCATTAATGGGTGTTCTAGGCATATTTTTATACGTAGGAGCAGAAGTTGCTATAGGAAGTTATTTGGTAAACTACTTTCAAAGTATGAGGTTAACACCTATAATATTAGAAAATGAAACTATGATGGCAATTGCTAATACCATTACCAATGTATTTAATAAAGACCTTTCTGTTTCAGACTCTAAATCATTATTAGGGATATTTGTGATTTTTTATTGGGGTGGCGCAATGATAGGTAGGTTTATTGGTGCATATTTAACCAAATTAATTACGCCAGGTAAGGTGTTAGGTGTGTTTTCTTTTCTTGCCATACTTATGATTTTTATATCTATGAATACGTTAGGACTACTTTCAATGTGGACAATTTTATCTGTAGGATTATTCAATTCAATAATGTTCCCGACAATTTTCACTCTAACCTTAGATGGATTAGGAGATTTAAAGCCTCAGGCGTCAGGATTACTTTGTACCGCAATAGTTGGTGGTGCTATAATTCCGCCTTTATATGGTTTCTTAACAGATCAATTTCATTTTAAATTAGCACTTCTCCTTATTGTATTGTGCTATGCTTATATTCTTTACTTTGGCTGGATAAAAAGTAAAGTCTCTGTAAGAATAGTGTGAAATTGTTAAAATAAGTTAAAACAATTGCACTTCGTAGATAATATATGTTTTTCAACTATATTCACTTTCTCAAAAAGCTAAAATCTTTATTAAGTGAATATAAATTACGCTCTAATAGTCTCTATTTTTCTTTCGATTGGTTCGCTTTCTGCCCAAAATTCTTCAACAAGAACCAAAGCATTACAACAACACGATCAACTTTTAGGTCAACAAAATATTAACCTGCTTGAAGGTGTTAATTTTGAAGATGAATATAGAAGTAATGCAAATGAACATAGGTATTTTAAAGAATTACAATACCAGTTGGGAGAAGTAACCTATAACAACCAATCCTATCAAGATGTTTACCTAAGGTATGATTTAATAGAAGATGTGTTATTGGTTAACACAAAAGATAATCTTTCTTATTTTGACCTTAAGCTTATACCTTCTAAGGTTTCAGAATTTAAAATTCACAACACCTCATTTGTTAAGCTACCTGTTATAAATGATGGCAATTCGTTTTATGAAGTTGCTTATCTCGGTAATCACTATAATTTTTACGTAGACCTAAGAAAAACACCTAAATCTGTTTTAGGAAACAGTTCTTTAGTGAGTTATAAATTTATTGAAGGATTTACCTTCTTATTAAACTACAATAATGAGTTTATTGAAGTTTCTAACCATCGTGATTTTATAAAACTATTTCCAGACTTAGAAAAGCAGATTAAAGACTATAATAAAGCCAACAAATCTTTAAGAAAATCTGATGAAAAGGCATACCTAGTAAACCTAGCTAGGTTTATAGACAAAAGACTCACTACAATTAATTAGCAGACCACTACTTTATGAATCAGTTTTTACGAAAACTTATAGTGTTTTTAGTAATATCATTTGCTGTTAACCTACAAGCTCAAGACAAAAAAGAAATAACCTTTACCGCTGTAAACGAGCCAATTTTAGACATTCTGTCTGAAATTGAAGCACAGTTTAATGTTCAGTTTTATGTGATTGAAGATTGGATAAAAGATCAAAAGACAAGTGTTGTAAAAGACACATATACTTTAGAGGCATTACTTAAAGAGGTTTTAGATGATACACCACTAAACTTTTACAAATACTCGGAAGATAAAGTTGTTTTAATAAAAAACAACTCTATCGTAAGTGAACTGCCTAAAGGCTTTGTTGTAGATAGTTTAAAGCGAAACAACACACAAGCAAACCCCATTTTTGCTGAAGAGTTTAACCAAGACATTACAGATGGAAATGTTATTACAATTGGAAAAAGATCTTCTGCTAGAGTTGGTAGTGAGTATGAGCTAACAGGTTATATTAGAGATTCTAAAACAAACGCAGGTATAGATAATTTGGTTATTTCTGCTAATGATAAATCTATTTATACTACTACAGATGCTAACGGATTTTACACCTTAAGGTTACCAGCAGGTCAACATAGGGTAGAAACTTCTGGATTAGGATATGGTTTAGAGTCTAAAACAATAGTACTGTATGGTAGTGGTTCTTTAAATTTTAATTTAGTTGAAGATGCTCAGCTTTTAAAAGAAGTTATTATTGAGTCTAATAAAAGTGAAAACATTAGAGAAGCAACCGTTGGTATTTCCAGAATTAACTTGAAGGAAATAAAAACTATTCCATTAGTATTGGGAGAAAGAGACGTACTTAAAGTAGCAGTAACATTGCCAGGAATACAAAAAGCAGGTGAAGGCTCTATAGGTTACAATGTTCGTGGAGGTAGAGCAGATCAAAACTTAATTTTATTAGATGATGCTGTTATTTATTCACCATCTCACTTTTTAGGATTTTTCTCAGGAATTAACCCGTTTACAACAGGATCTGTAGATATTTATAAAGGAAACATTCCAGCAGAGTTTGGAGGTCGTTTGTCTTCTGTTTTCGATATTGAAACAAAAGCTGGAAATAAAGAAAAGATTTCTGGAGAAGGATCAATTGGTCCAGTAACAGGTAACTTAACATTAGAGGTGCCTGTTGTAAAAGATAGATCGTCTATACTTGTTGGAGGTAGAGCAACCTATTCTGGCTGGATATTAAGATCACTTTCTGAAGAATCTTTAAAAGATAGTGAAGCTTCATTTTACGATGGTATCATTAATTATAATGATAAAATTAACGACAAGCACCAAGTAAAAGCATCTGTATATTATAGTGATGATAAATTTAGTATTACATCAGATTCTTTATATAGGTATAATAATGCATTAGCTTCAGTAAACTATACACACCAATGGAATGATAAGAAGAAAGGCGAATTAATTCTTTCTCACAGTAACTATCAATTCGAAATAGATTTTGATGCCAATAGTGATAAAGACTTCTTGTTTGATTATACCATAAATGAATCTCAGTTAAAATATAACCTTAACCATAAAATAGATCCTAAGCATACCTTATTATATGGTGGTGCTGCAAAATACTATAATATAGATCCAGGTAATATTGAAGGTAAAGGAGAAAGCTCGACAATTCAGCCTTTATCCATACAAAGTGAACGGGCTGTGGAGTCTGCTATCTTTTTATCTGATGAGTATGAGGTTAATAAGAAGCTTCAGTTAAATTTAGGATTACGTTATTCTCACTATGCAAACCTAGGTCCATCTGTACAACGTGAATACCAAGATGGAGCGCCTAAAAATGAAAGTACAGTAGTAAGTGAAAACACATATGATGATAATGAAGTTGTAGAAACCTATGGTGGTTTAGAATACCGCTTTTCTGGACGTTACTTCCTTACGCCAGAGCTATCTTTAAAAGCTGGTTATAATAGGACATTGCAATACATACACTTGCTGTCTAGCAACACCACAATATCTCCTACAGATACTTACAAGCTTTCAGACTTAAATATAAAGCCTCAAAAAGCCTCTCAATTTTCTTTAGGAGTCTTTAGAAACTTTGATGATCAAGACTTGGAAGTAAGTTTAGAAGGTTATTACAAATCTTTAGATGATATCTTAGATTATAAAACCGGCGCTAACCTTACATTAAATGAAAATATAGAAACAGAACTTTTGCAAGGTGAAGGTCAAGCTTATGGGGTTGAGTTCTTATTGAAAAAGAAAAAAGGTAATTTAAATGGGTATTTTGGGTATACTTATTCTAGAACCTTCATAAAATTAGATAGTGAAAATCCAGATGAGCGTGTAAATAATGGAGAGTATTTTCCTGCAAACTATGATAAGCCGCACGATTTTTCTCTAGTTGCAAACTATAAAATAACACAGCGTTACAGTGTTTCATTTAATGCATCTTACCAAACAGGACGACCAATTACATATCCTGTAGGAAAATTTGAATTTGCAGGAGAAGAGCAAGTCGTGTACAGTGATAGAAATGACTTTAGAATACCAGATTATTTTAGACTAGATATAGGATTTAATATAGAAGGTAATCATAAGAAAATGAAATTAGCTCACAGTTTCTGGAACATATCTATATACAATGTATTGGGTAGAAACAATCCATATTCTGTGTACTTTGTAAACGATAATAAGGAAATTAAAGCGTACCAAACATCTATTTTCTCTGTGCCAGTACCTACAATTACTTACAACTTTAAATTTTAAGGATGTTTTTAAAACAAAGCATACCAGGAAAAATATATCTTATGAAATTAAAAGAAACATATACTAATTCACTTAAGCTAATTGCAGTTTTGGGAATACTTTTCTTAGGAATTAGTTGCCAAGATGAAATCCCATTAGAAACCTTCGACTTTGAAACGTTGTTAGTGGTTGAAGCTACCTTAACCGATGTAAATGAGATACAACAAATAAAACTCTCTCAAACAGTTGAACTTAACTCTCAAGAGTCTGCATATGTAGATAATGCGAGTGTTGTTGTGACAGCATCTAATGGTCAAAGTTATTCATATACATATGATGTAGATGGTATTTACGTCTCTACAGAAGCTTATGCAGCACAGCAAGACCTTACTTATACATTAACTATAAATGTAAACGGTAAGACCTGTACTTCTTCTGCGCAATCACTGCCAGCAACAGCCCAAATAGATTCTGTTTTTGTGGAGCCAGCTGTTAAGAACGATGTTCAAGGATTGCAAATTTTTGTAAACTCTACAGGGTCAAGTGATCAAGTAAATTACTTTAGGTATGAATACGATGAGACATATAAGGTAATAGCTCCAAGCCATTCAGATCAAGATATAGATATTCAGAACCTGGATAATACAGTTAATGGGTTTGAGTATGATATAGTAATAACAGAAAGAGAACAGGAAGAGCGAGTGTGTTATAATACAGCACCTTCATTCGGTATTAGAATCTCATCTACTTCAAATGTTACAGGCGCATCTGTTAACAATGTTCCGGTTCGCTTTATAGCAAATACAGATCCTATAATACGAGAGCGGTACAGTATATTGGTAAAACAATATTCTCAAAGTATAGAAGCGAATTCATTTTATAGAATTTTAAACGACTTTGGAAATTTAGAAAGTTTCTTATCTCAAAATCAGCCAGGATTTGTAGTAGGAAATATTAATAATGAAGCAGATGAAGATGAAAATATTATTGGCTTTTTTGAAGTTGCCAGTTACACCGAAAGTCGCATTTTCTTTAACTATGAAGATTTTAATTTAACACGTCCAGATTACTTTTTTGAATGTGAAGAGATATTATTAAGCTACAACGATAACTCTGCTCAAGATGGCGATCGTAATGAGCGTAACTTTATCATACAGCTTGTAAATTCAGATTTATATACATTGGTAAACTTTCAGTTTCCAGAAGTAACTCTTGTAAGGCCAGAATGTGGCGACTGTACAACTATAGCTAACTCTAACGAAATACCAGAATTTTGGGAAGAATAATACAAACAACATTACAATTTTGTTTGCTGCTTATAATTAGCAGTAGTACAATACAAGCACAGCAATTAGCAAAAGAGTGGCCAGAAGAAACGGTACACCTTACTAGTAATTCTCAGACTTTTCTTGCAGGAGAAAAGCTGTTATACTCGTGTGTATTAACAAATAATAACGAAACTAGTTACTTGAGTAAAGTGCTTTACGTTGAGTTATTTGATGAGACAAACACAAGCATCTTTAAGCATAAGCTACAAGTTGCAAACGGTAAGGCAAACTCAGACTACTTTATACCTACAAGTTTATCTACAGGACATTATAAATTGGTAGCCTACACTATGTTATCTCAATATAATGCAAAACAACCTTTTGCAGAAAAGGATGTTTATGTCATAAATACGTTTAAAACATATAACAAACCGGAGCGCAGTACAGCAACTATAGCATACGATTCTGTAGTAAAGGGTTCAAAAACCTCTGTAGTTTCAATAGAGACTTCTACTTCAACATTAAATAAGAGAGATGAGCTTACTATAAATGTAATGCCTAAGAAAGATGATATTTTGTTTGCATCACTTTCAGTTAGAGAAGATCTTCCAATTAAAGTTAATGAAGATACAAATGCCGATAACATACAACCAATAACAAACTATAACGCTATTCCAGAATTAAGAGGAGAAATTATAAGTGGTACAGTTTCTGGCCCAAGTGGCAATTTACAAGATGTAAATGTGAGTTTATCTATGCCTGGCGAAGATTTTATTAACTTACAGGCTATCACAAATACTAGCGGAAAATTTTATTTCGTGTTAAATGCGCCATATAAATCTCAAAATGCTGTGGTAAGTATAAATGAGGCTAGTTTTCCAAATGCTTCAATCAACTTAGATGACAAAGCATTTAAATTTAAAAATCAGTTAAATTATAATACTGTGGCTGTAAGTGAGACTGTAAACTCTTGGTTGCTTCAAAAAAGTATAGACCTACAAATTGAGAATGCATTTTATGAAGCAAAGAAAGACACAATCTTAGAGCCTAAATTTTCAGATAAATTTTATGAGCCTTTGGGAGAAACCTTTGTGTTAGATGAATATACACGTTTTGGTACTGTAAGAGAAACTTTTATTGAGGTTATAAACCTTGCGGGTTTTAGAAAAACAGATGATGGTTATAACCTTCTTGTATATAATTATGACAATGAAGATGAAACTGTGAGCCAATCTGAAGAACCACCTTTAATTTTGATTGATGGTTTTAAGCAATACAATACCAAAGCCTTAATTAACTTAGACCCTTATACAATAGAAAATATAACTATTGTGCCAGAGCAATATAGACGAGGTAGTCAAATTTATAATGGTGTGGTGTCTGTAGTTACTAAAGAAAAAGACTTTTACCCAAATACTTTAGATGCTTCAGCTAAAGAGATTACATTACAAGCATTGGAGTACGATAAGTCATACTTTACACCAAACTACAAAGAAAATTCAGAAAAGAATATACCAGATTTTAGAGCTCAACTTTTTTGGAAACCATCAATTCCTTTAAAGCCTACTACATTTAAAGTTGTAACGGCAGATAAAACGGGTCGCTATGAAATAAATGTCTCAGGATTATTAAAGAATGGAGAGCCTTTTGAAAATGTTATCTATGTTGAGGTGCAAGAAAAATAAATAACCCTAATCTTTTTAAAAATCCTATTTTAACGAGTAGGATTTTTTTATTCGATATAAATATAGTCACCTTCACAAAATTAATATGGTAGTTGTCTATAAAATTTATACAACTTTATAAGGTCTTGAATATTCCAAAACAACAGATTTCCATACCTTTGCAGAACAATTAAAATAACCAAATAAAATATAATAATATGAAAGTTACCGTAGTAGGTGCAGGAGCAGTAGGTGCAAGTTGTGCCGAGTATATTGCTATAAAAGATTTTGCTAGTGAAGTTGTCCTTTTAGATATTAAAGAAGGTTACGCAGAAGGAAAAGCGATGGATTTGATGCAAACAGCATCTTTAAACCATTTTGATACCAAAATAACAGGATCTACAAGTGACTATAGTAAAACTGCAAATAGTGACATAGCTGTAATTACTAGTGGTATTCCTCGTAAACCAGGTATGACTCGTGAAGAGTTAATAGGTATAAATGCTGGTATTGTTAAAGATGTATCTTCTAACATAATAAAACATTCACCAAACGTAATTATCATTGTGGTTAGTAACCCAATGGATACGATGACATATTTAGTACATAAAACTACAGACCTACCAAAGAACAGAATTATTGGTATGGGTGGCGCATTAGATAGTGCACGTTTTAAGTACCGCCTAGCAGAAGCTTTAGAAGCACCAATTAGTGATGTAGATGGTATGGTAATAGGTGGTCATAGTGATAAAGGTATGGTGCCTTTAACACGTTTGGCAACACGTAACTCTGTATTAGCTTCAGAATTTTTATCTGAAGACCGCTTAAATCAAGTTATGGAAGACACTAAAGTTGGTGGAGCAACATTAACAGGTCTTTTAGGTACATCTGCTTGGTACGCGCCAGGAGCAGCAGTATCTGCTTTAGTACAAGCAATTGCTTGCGACCAACAAAAAATGTTTCCTTGTTCTGCATTGTTAGAAGGAGAATATAATTTAAATGATATCGCTATCGGTGTTCCGGTTATATTAGGTAGAAACGGTATTGAGAAGATTGTAGAGATAGATTTAAGTGACGCTGAAAAAACTAAACTTACAGAAAGCGCAGAAGCTGTTAAGAAAACAAATGGCACATTAGAATTTTAAGCAAGTCTTAATAATTTTAGATACAAGCCTGTTATATAGTAATATATAGCAGGTTTTTTTGTGAATAACATCACCAAAGAAATTATTGGCTATTCCTAACTGAAACCCTATATTTGTCCGTTTTTTAAAATAAGAGCACATTTAGCCGTGCAACTAGGCTAAAGTCAATAAATTATCGAATAATGCAGAACAAAGGATTAATTAGAGTATTTGCCATTTTGTTTGGGTTGGTCTCTCTGTACCAACTTTCATTTACTTTTTTTACTAACAAGACAGAAAGCGATGCAGAAGCATTTGCAAAGCAACAAATTAGCGAGAGTACAGAAAACTACTCTGCTCTTCGTGAAGAGGTAGAAACTCGTTATCTAGATTCTATAGGAAACGAAGAAGGTTTCTTAGGGATGACTTACAATGAATCTAAGGATAAAGAACTTAATAAAGGTCTTGACCTTAAAGGTGGTATAAACGTTATTCTTCAAGTTTCTGTAAAAGATATCTTAAGAGGTTTATCTAATAACTCTAAAGATCCAGCATTTAACCAAGCCTTGGCTAATGCAGACGAAGCTCAAAAAGATGCTCAAGACGATTATATCGATTTATTTCTTGAAGCATTTAATGACATTCCAGATGCAAGATTAGCATCTCCAGATATCTTTGCTAATAAAACACTTAGCGACGAGATTAACTTCGAGATGTCTAATGCTGAAGTTGCAACAGTATTAAAGAAAAAAATTGATGAAAGCATTGTTTCTGCTTTCGAGGTATTACGTAAGCGTATAGATAAGTTTGGGGTTACACAACCAAACATTCAACGTTTAGGAGAATCTGGACGTATCTTGGTAGAATTACCAGGAGCTAAAGATGTAGACCGTATAAGAACACTATTACAAAGTACAGCTCAATTGGAATTTTGGGATGGATTAGTAGGCTCTAATTTTGGTCAGTTTTTAGTTGATGCAGATGCTTACATAAAAGAAACTCAAACAACTTCTACTGAAATTGAAAATGCAGAGCAAGTAACAGATTCTACTGAAACTGCTGCAGGAGATGATTTAGAAGATTTATTAGCTGAAGAAAACGACTCTACAGAAGTTGCATCAGGTAATAACCCATTATTAGAACTTATAGTAGCACCAGGTTACCAAGGTGGTCCTGTAATAGCTGTTTTTAACGCTAAGGATACTGCTAAAGTTAATAGTTATTTAAAGAAACCTCAAGTAAAAGCATTATTACCAGCAGAACAGAAATACACTAAATTTCTTTGGGGAATAGAAGATGAGAATGGTTTAGTGCAGTTATACGCTGTAAAAGGAAACCGTGATAATGAGCCAGAACTAAGTGGAGGTGTTGTAACAGATGCTGCACAGGTATATAACCAAGCTGGTCAAGTAGCAGTTTCTATGCAAATGAATGGAAAAGGAGCTAAGATCTGGGAAGAAATGACTGGTCGTGCTTACCAACAACAATCTACAATAGCAATTGTGCTTGATGATGTGGTTTACTCTGCGCCATCATCTACAAGTGGTGCAATTTCTGGAGGTCGTACAGAGATCTCAGGAAGCTTTACTGTTGCAGAAGGACAAGATTTAGCAAATGTTTTACGAGCAGGTAAGTTACCAGCATCAGCAGATATTATACAGAGTGAAGTAGTAGGACCATCATTAGGGCAAGAAGCAATTGATAGTGGATTAATGTCATTTGTGATAGCATTGTTATTTGTATTAGTTTGGATGATATTCTATTATGGTCGTGCAGGAGCTTATGCAGATGTTGCTTTAGTTGTAAACATTTTATTCATATTTGGAATTTTAGCAGGATTAGGAGCGGTATTAACCTTACCAGGTATTGCAGGTATAGTATTAACAATAGGTATATCGGTTGATGCCAATGTACTTATTTTCGAACGTATTAGAGAAGAGTTAGCAAAAGGAAAATCTCAGAAAGACTCTATTAAAGATGGTTTCAATAATGCACTATCTTCAATTTTAGATGCAAACATTACAACAGGTCTAACAGGTCTTATATTATTAGTATTTGGTACAGGACCAATTAAAGGTTTTGCAACAACGTTATTAATAGGTATTGCAACATCATTATTTACTGCAATTTTCATTACAAGATTATTTATTGACGGTTATGGTAAAAATGGAAAATCATTAGCATTCTCAACACCAATCACTAAAAAATGGTTCCAGAACGTAAATGTAAACTTCCTTAAAAAACGTAAAATTGCTTATGTAATTTCTGCAGTAATTATAGCTGTAGGCTTAGGATCTTTATTTACACAAGGATTAGATCAAGGTGTTGATTTTGTTGGAGGACGAACTTACACAGTACGTTTTGATAAAGATGTAGATGCTAACGAAATTGAGCAAGACTTAATTGCAACTTTTGAAAGTGCAGAGGCTAAGACATTAGGAGCAAATAATCAATTAAAGATTACAACTAAGTACAAGGTAGAAGAAACAAGTACAGAAGTTGATAATGAAATACAGGAAATGCTTTATAACTCGCTAAAGCAAAACCTTCCTCAAGGCATGACTTATGAAGACTTTAAGCAAGAATCTTCAGATAAGGAAGCTGGTTTAATGAGTAATTACAAAGTAAGCCCTACAATTGCAGATGATATTAAACAAGCTTCTGTTTGGGCTGTTTTAGGATCACTGTTAGTAGTATTCCTTTATATCTTATTACGTTTTAGAAGATGGCAGTTCTCTTTAGGAGCTGTTGCTGCTGTATTCCACGATGTATTAATTGTATTGGGTATATTCTCATTAACATACAAGTTTATGCCTTTTAATATGGAAATAGATCAGGCATTTATTGCTGCCATACTTACAGTAATAGGTTACTCTTTAAATGATACGGTAGTTGTCTTTGATAGAATACGTGAGTATTTTAATGAAAATGAACAATGGCCAATGTCTAAGATTATAAATAGCGCATTAAGTAGTACTTTGAGTAGAACGTTAAATACCTCTTTAACAACGTTAATAGTGTTACTAGCTATATTTATTTTCGCCGCTCCACTTAGAGGCTTTATGTTCTCATTAATAATAGGTGTAGTAGTTGGTACTTATTCTTCATTATTTATTGCAACTCCAGTAATGTTTGATACAGTTAAAAAACGTGGTATTGATCTTAAGTATAAAGAGAAGGAAGAACTTGAAAATGATGCTACAGTTTAAGTAGTTTATTTTTAATAGTATAATTTAAAAGAGCCTTGCAACTTGCAAGGCTTTTTTTTGTTTAGTTATATACTTTTAACTAATGGGTGTAATAATAATGATTACAGCAGTTTCAGCAAGTTGAAACCTTAATACCTAACAAGCTTTAATAAACACTTTAGAGTTTTATAATTTAAATATGAAGAGTATTAATAAAACTTTAATACCAAATCATCTATACGACATGAAAAAAAGCCTAGAGATATAAACTCTAGACTTTTATAAGTTATTAAAAAAAGCTATACTTATTTAGAAGCTTTATCTACAGTAATTCTTTTATCTCTATTAGCAACTTCCCAAGCTGTTAAGAAGATTAACTTTGTTCTTTTTGCCAGTAAATCATAGTTAATTTTATCTGGTGTATCTGTTGGTTGATGATAATCTTCGTGAACACCATTAAAATAAAATATAATAGGGATATTATTTTTCGCAAAATTATAATGATCACTTCTATAGTAAAATCTATTAGGATCATTTTCGTCATTGTAAGTATAGTCTAATTCTAAGTTTACATATTTAGAATTTACCATTTCACTTAGTTCGTGTAATTCTGTTGAAAGTTTATCAGAGCCTATTAAGTATACATAATTATCATTACCTTCTTTACCTTCACCAATTCTACCAATCATGTCAACATTTAAATCGGCAACTGTGTTTTTCAAAGGGAAAATAGGATTTTCTGTATAAAACTTTGAGCCATACAGACCAATTTCCTCTCCAGTAACGTGTAAGAACAAAATACTTCTTTTAGGTGTATAACCATCCTTAACTGCTTTTTGAAAAGCTTGAGCCATTTCTAGCAGCGCTACAGTACCGCTACCGTCGTCATCAGCGCCATTATATATTTGACCATCTTTTTTACCGACGTGGTCTAAATGGGCAGATAAAACAACAATTTCTTCAGGCTTTTCGCTTCCTTTTATAAAAGCTACTACATTTTCACTTGATTTAATGTTTCCTCTAAAATAGCTCTCTGGAATTTCCTGAAAGTAATCGTTATCGCCTAACGGACTCGGAATGCCCAATTTTACATAATTTGATTTTAAATAGTCAATAGCTTTTTTTTGCCCTGGTTCACCTGTATTTCTACCTTCAAATTCATCTGAAGCATAAATAAATAAATGCTCTTTCAGATCATTAGGTGTTATAGTTTCAGAATACTTTGTTGGATCTGCATTTTCAAGGCTTTTTTGAGCACCTCCACAACTTGATAAAATTACAAGTCCTAATAACAAAAATGTTTTTTTCATAGTTTTTAAATTAATTTATAGGATTAAAGATAAACAATACTTTAAAGAGAAAATATAGAGTAAAATATTTTTTTTCAAAAAAAAGGAATAGTGCTTTTATGTATTAAAAAAAGATATTATATTTGCACTCGCTATTGGAGAAATGGCAGAGTGGTCGAATGCGGCAGTCTTGAAAACTGTTGAGGGTCACACCTCCGGGGGTTCGAATCCCTCTTTCTCCGCAACTAAAAACCTACGATATTTTTTATCGTAGGTTTTTTGCTTTTATTTAATAATTGGTGTCAACATTTCTTTATACATTTAAATAAAAAATGTTATCAGTTATTCAAATTCCTAAAGAAGTACCGCATCCTGTAAACAATTCTGCAATAGATTTAAGTAATCCAGCAGATTTAATATTATATGTTGTTTTACCAATACTTTGCGTAGTCTTATATTTTATTTACAGAAATAAGCGAAAAAAATAAACCCTAAAGAAAACTTTAGGGTTATGATAAATTATTTAATGTATAATTATTATCGCTTAATTGTCTGCGTTCTGTCTGGACCGACTGAAACAATTTTAATTGGAACTTCTAACTCATCCTCTAAGAAGTTTATATAATCATTTAATGCATCAGGCATTTGTGAAGCTTCTGTCATTTTTGTTAAGTCTGCTTTCCAGCCTTTCATTTTTTTATAAACAGGAGTTACATTTTCTGCTTCTATATTAAATGGAAGATGTTGTATTTCTTCTCCTTTATATTTATAAGCTGTACAAACTTTAAGATGATCAAAACCGCTAAGTACATCACCTTTCATCATCATTAATTGTGTTACACCGTTTACTTGTACTGCATATTTAAGAGCTACAAGATCTAGCCATCCACATCGTCTTGGGCGTCCTGTTGTAGCTCCAAATTCATTACCTACTTTAGCCATTGTTTTGCCATAGTCGTCAAATAATTCAGTTGGAAACGGGCCAGAGCCTACACGAGTAGTGTATGCTTTAAAAATTCCAAATACATCTTTAATCTTGTTTGGTGCAATACCTAAACCGGTGCAAGCTCCTGCGGCAGTTGTATTAGATGATGTTACGAAAGGATAGGTTCCAAAATCAATATCTAATAAAGAGCCTTGAGCGCCTTCAGCTAATATAGATTTTCCTTCTTTTTGAGCTTGGAACAAATATTCTTCAGAATCAATAAACTGTAATGATTTTAAAACCTCTACAGCTTTAAAAAATTCTGTTTCTAGTTCAGCTAAATCATATTGAACATCTACATTATAGAAGTTAATCATAGCTTCATGCTTATCTGCTAACTTTCTGTATTTATCTTTCCAGCCGTCTAATTCTAGATCTCCTATGCGTAAACCGTTTCTTCCAGTTTTATCCATATAGGTTGGACCAATTCCTTTAAGGGTAGACCCAATCTTTGCTTTTCCTTTTGAGGCTTCAGACGCAGCATCTAATAACCTATGTGTAGGCAGTATTATGTGAGCTTTTCTAGAAATTAAAAGTTTAGATTGTAAGTCTAAATTAAATTTTTCAAGATTGTCTAATTCTTTTTTAAATATTACAGGATCTATCACAACACCATTACCAACTAGGTTAATTGCTGTTTCATGAAAAATTCCTGAGGGTATGGTATGCAGTACATGTTTATGGCCATCAAACTCTAAGGTATGACCAGCATTTGGACCACCTTGAAAGCGAGCGATAATATCATAATCTTTTGTAAGGACATCTACAATTTTTCCTTTTCCTTCATCGCCCCATTGTAGGCCGAGTAGCAAGTCTACTGCCATAAGTATTTATTTAGTTTGGTTTTTGGTTCCGTAAAAGTATAGTGAGTGTTTATCTATAGAAATATCAAATACTTCTTCGATAGTTTGTTTGATAGATTGAATTCTAGGATCACAAAATTCTATGACCTCACCAGTATCCGTAAGTATAACGTGATCGTGCTGTTTGTCAAAATATGATTTTTCATATTGTGCATGACCATTGCCAAATTGGTGTTTTCTTACTAAACCACAAGCCATTAAAAGCTCTATAGTATTGTAAAGTGTTGCACGGCTAACACGATATTTTTTATTTTTCATTTTAATGTAGAGTGACTCTATATCAAAATGTTCTTCACTATCGTAAATTTCTTGAAGAATGGCAAAACGCTCTGGTGTCTTACGATGACTGTTGTCTTCTAAGAACTTGGTAAAAACGTTTTTAACAACCGCTTGGTCGTTTTGGTGTGAGTTTGATATTTCCATAATAAGGACACAAATTTAGTCATTATTCACGGGTAACTTTGTCGATGCCGTTAATTTTTTTAAGGTTATCCATAAGTGCCTTGAGTATGGTTTTATTTTTAACGACAACCGTGATTTTACCTGAGAAAATTCCATCGTCACTATCAAAACTTATATGTTTCATGTCTACGTGCATTTCTCTGGAAATTTCTTTAGTGATAGTGTTTACAAGACCTAAATTATCTATACCAGTTAATTTTATAATTGCTCTAAAGTCTTCTTGTGTTGAGTCTATCCACTTAGCAGATATTATCCTATAGGCGTAATTACTTTGTAATTGAATTGCATTTGGACAGTTGTTTTTATGAACTTTTATACCATCACTAACTGTAATAAACCCAAAAACAGAATCTCCAGGAATAGGATTGCAACAATTTGCAATTTTGTAATCCATTTTCTCTTCTTCCTTTCCAAATACTAATAGGTCATAATTAGTAGTAATTTCATCCTTATTAATATCTTGAGAAGAAGGTTGTCTTTTTATTTTATTTTTAAAGAATGATACTAAGGCATTACTGCGCGATGCCGCAAATTCTTTTAAGCTATGATTATCTATACTACCATTTCCAACTCGGTAAAATAAATCTAAACTTGTTTTCAGTTTAAAAAATACAACTAGCTCATTTATAGTTCTTTCATTTAAAGGAATTTTTTGAGCTCTAAGTTTTCTAGTTAAAACAGCTTTTCCTTCTTCGGCAAGTTCTTTTTTAGATTCCTTTAATGCGCTTTTAATTTTACTACGTGCTCTCGCTGTAGTGGCATAATCTAACCAGTTGGAGGTTGGTTTTGCACTATTAGAGGTTATAATATCTACTTGGTCTCCACTTTTTAAGGTATGGCTTAATGGTACTAATTTACTATTTACTCGTGCGCCTCTTGTTTTTAAACCTACTTCTGTATGAATGCTGAAAGCAAAATCTAATGGAGTTGCACCTTTAGGGAGCGATTTTAAATCTCCTTTAGGCGTAAATACGAATATTTCTTTTGAGTATAGGTTAAGTTTGAACTCTTCAACAAAATCAACAGCATTACTTTCGGTGTTTTCTAAAGCATCTTGTAATTTGTTAAGCCATTGCTCTAATTCTTGCTCATTTGTTTCACCTTGCTTGTATTTAAAGTGCGCAGCATAACCTTTTTCTGCAATCTCATTCATACGCTGGCTACGTATTTGAACTTCAACCCAACGGCCTTTAGGTCCCATTACAGTAATGTGCAATGCTTCATATCCGGTAGATTTTGGTGAAGAGATCCAATCGCGAAGTCTAACAGGATTAGGTCTAAAATGGTCTGTAACTATTGAATAAATTTTCCAAGCTAAGAATTTCTCGTTGGCAGAATCACTTTTATAAATAATACGAACGGCAAACTTATCGTAAACCTCATCAAAGCTTACGTTTTGCTTTTCCATTTTAAGCCTAATAGAATGTATAGATTTTGGGCGTCCTTTAATTTCGTAATTTAAACCTTCTGCGTTAAGTGAATTTTCTATAATGTTTGAAAACTCTCTAATATAATCATCCTGTTCTTCTTTAGTCTCTTTTATTTTATCGTGAATATCTTGATAAACATCTGGTTCAGTATATTTTAAACTTAAATCTTCTAATTCAGTTTTAATTTTATATAAACCAATTCTATGTGCTAAAGGTGCATAAATGTATAAGGTTTCAGAGGCTATCTTAACTTGTTTATCCGCTCGCATACTTTCCATAGTCTGCATATTATGTAAGCGGTCTGCTATTTTTATAATGATCACACGAACGTCATCATTAAGTGTTAACAGCATTTTTCTAAAATTTTCTGCTTGCAATGAAACGTCTGTTTCGCTTTCTAAGCTTGAGATTTTAGTTAGGCCATCTACAATACGAGCAACGGTTTCTCCAAACATTTTTTCAATGTCTTCTGAAGTATATGTAGTGTCTTCAACGACATCGTGAAGAAGAGCAGCAGCAATTGAGGTGGCATCCATACCAATCTCAGATGCAACTATTTTGGCAACGGCTATTGGATGAAAAATATAGGCTTCGCCAGATTTTCGGCGTTGTTCCTTATGGGCATCTACGGCAACTTCAAATGCCTGCCTAATAAGTTTCTTGTCTTCTTTGGAGAGCATTCTATAACTAATGCGAAGTAATTTTTTATACTCACTCGCAATTGCAATGTTCTCTTGTTCTATTTGTAAGTCTGTCATCATATGCTATGACTAAGATAGCAAACTATATAGAATTATGTAGAAGAAATATTACGAAAACGCTGTAATAATGTTGGATGTGAATAATGCATAAAAACATAAGCAGGATGTGGTGTTAAATTGCTTAAACTATTTTTAGACAGTGTTTTTAATCCAGAAATTAATGGCGCTCCAGCATAGGTTTCTTTGGCAAAGTTATCTGCTTGATATTCAAAAGCTCTTGAAATAAAATTCATAAGTAAGCTCGTGATTTCTGAGATTGGACTATATAGTATTCCAAATGCAATTAAGCCTATATGAAAACTTGGTGTAGCTACTCCTAATGCCTGTGATAATAATGGACTACCAATACACAAAGAAAGTAACCAAAGCGTAAGGCCTGTTAATGCTATGGAGGTGATTAAATTAATTATAATATGGTTTTTCTTATAATGCCCAACCTCATGTGCAAGAACTGCTACTATTTCTTCTTCTTCTAAATCATTTATTAAGGTATCGTATAGTGTTATGCGTTTTTCACGACCAAATCCTGAGAAGTAGGCATTTGCTTTTGTACTTCTTTTAGAACCATCTATTACAAATATGTTATCTAACTTAAACCCAACTTTACTTGCATATGCTTCAATTTTTTGTCTTAGTGAACCATCTTCTAAAGGTGTTTGTTTGTTAAATAATGGGACTATGAGTTTTGCATAAAACATATTCATCACAACAGAAAATACAGCGATAACTGCCCAAGCATATAACCAGAATGAAGATCCTGCCCATTGATAAAACCAGATTATTAGCGATAAAAGTGCTCCACCTACTATTATGAGCATAAACCAGCCCTTAATTTTGTCAAGCACAAAGGTTTTTAGCGTTGTTTTATTAAAACCATATTTTTCTTCGATAACAAATGTGCTGTAATATGAAAATGGTGTAGTAAGAATGTCGCTACCCAACATAATAATACCAAAAAAGATAAGCGCTATTAAAATGGGATGATCTGTATATTGTCTTGCTAACTCATCAACAAAAGCAAAGCCATCTAGGAAGAAAAAAGCTAAAAGCAATACTAAGGAAAATACACTGGAGACCATACTAAATTTAAAACGCTCTTTTTTATAAGCCTGAGATTTTAAATATTCCTCTGTGTCATAAACATCTTGTAATGGTTCTGGAAGTTTATCACCATAGTGTTTAGCATTTAAAACATCTAAAGTTGTATCTATAACAAACTCTATAATGATAATTGCAATTAGTATAAAAAATAGGGTAGTAGGAGTCATATAGTTATCTCTTATTTAAACTTGCGTTGTCGTTTGGCTTCATAAATTAAAATTCCTGCAGCTACTGAAACATTCATTGAGTCTATCTCACCTTGCATTGGGATAATAATATTTTGGGTTGCATTTTTACGCCATTCGTCACTTAATCCTGTTGCTTCTGTACCAACTACAATAGCAGTGGCTGTTGTAAAATCTTGTAAATGGTAATGTTCTGAAGCTTGTAAGGCGGCACAGTAAATATTTACTTTTTGCTTTTTTAAAAATGAGATTATTTCAGTTGTTGTTCCTACAGCCACTTGATTTGTGAAAACGCAACCAACACTACTTCTTATGATATTAGGATTGTATAAATCTGTCTTAGGGTTAGCAATTATTACAGCATCTACATTTGCAGCATCTGCAGTTCTTAGTAGTGCACCAATATTACCAGGTTTTTCAGGAGCTTCAGCTATAAGAATTAAAGGTGTTTCAGAGGTTTTTATATCAGCTAATTGATGTGCTTTTGTTTTAACAATTGTAATAACACCTTCTGTACTGCCTCTATATGCAACCTTTTGATAAACTTCCAAAGACAATTCAGTATAACTGATATGCGCTTTAATTAAATTGTTTAAAGTGTCTTCAGAAACCAATTCTGGGCAGAAGAAAACTTCAGATATGTTATAGCCTCCTTTAAGGGCAAGCCTAAGCTCTCTTAAACCTTCTACTACAAAAAGACCTTCCTTACGACGGTTACGCGATTTTTCTTGTAACTGAAGTAATTTTTTTAAGGTAGGATTACTTGTGCTGGAAATAAATTTATTCATCGTGCTGCAAAATTACGTGTATTCCTCGTATTTTTAGACAAAGTACAGGTATTATGAAGACACTATTTTATTTATGTATTGCAGCTTGTTGTTTATTAAGTTGTAAAAACAATGAAAACCAAAAGGAATCTGATCAAGTAGATCATTCTAAAATGAATCATGATGCAATGTCACAAAGTGATCATCAACATATGGATCATTCCGACCATATGATGAATCATCCCAAATTACCATATCCTAAACCTGTTAAGCATATATTTAATGCTCACGGTGGCATTACGACTTGGGATGCCATGAATAATTTATGTTTTCAAATTGATGGTAAGAATGGTATAGAAACTCATACTACAGATTTAAAAAGTAGAAAGGCAAAGATACAAGCAGAACAGTTTGCTCTTGGTTATGATGGGAATGAGTATTGGCTATCTCAAGAAGACTCAGTTTTCGATTCTGGCAGAGTGAAGTTTTATCATAATCTTATGTTCTATTTCTATGCTATGCCATTTGTTTTAGGAGATAATGGAATCTCTTATACAGATGTTCCTGATATTGAAATACAAGGTAAAACCTATAAGGGTATTAAGACTTTCTTTGCAATGGGTGTTGGTTTGTCTGAGAAAGATAATTACATAATGTATCTAGATAAAGAAACTAACAGATTAGAGTGGCTTGCCTATACCGTTACGTATGGAGAAGATAAACTCTCCAACGATTATAGTTATATAAAATATGACAAATGGCAGGATATAAATGGGTTGCGCTTACCAAAAACACTTATTTGGTATAGTACTAAAGATGGTAAACCTTTTGAAGTACGAAAAGAACTTACATTTAAGAATGTTACTATTTCTGAGACGGTATTAAATGAACGTATTTTTATAGCGCCAAAAAACGCAGAAACTATAAATTAAACTTAACCTGAGTTAAATAATGACCACTTATCTTTCTATAAATCTTAACGATTGTTAGAGAGGTAATTTCTTCCATAATATCGTATTTTTAATAAAATGAAAAAGGATTTAAAAAACGGTATTGTTTTTACGCATCATAGCCCAGAAGAGCAAACTCCTTTTGAGCGTCTTTTTGATGTGTTTCAAGAGCTTATCACACATACCTCTGGAGATTTTGATGAAGCTATGGATTGGCTGAAGCAACTAGATGACGAGTACGAGCTAACTACAGAAGATTATACCTTAGAAGATTTTGTTGAAGACCTTAAAAAGAAAGGCTACATACGAGAAGAGGTAAAGCCAGACAAAAAAGGAGGAATGGCTATTACTTCAAAAACAGAACGCCTTTTACGAAAACGAGCATTAGAACAAATTTTCGGAAAAATGCGTCGTGCCGGTCAAGGCAATCATCGTACAAAGCATAGTGGCATTGGAGATGAGCAAACGGGTGAATTTAGGAATTATCAATTTGGAGATGCTTTAGAGCGCGTATCGGTAACAGAAAGCTTACGTAATGCACAAATTAATCATGGAATTGGCGATTTTCATTTAACAGAAAATGATCTTGTTGTAGAAGATACTTCGCATAAAGCACAAATGAGCACTGTGTTAATGATAGATATTTCTCACTCAATGATATTATATGGGGAAGACCGTATTACACCTGCTAAAAAAGTAGCTATGGCTTTAGCAGAATTAATTACAACACGATACCCAAAAGATACCTTAGATATTTTAGTGTTCGGTAATGATGCTTGGCCTATTAAAATTGAAGATTTACCATATTTAAATGTAGGACCTTACCACACAAATACTGTGGCTGGTTTACAGTTGGCAATGGATATGTTGCGCAGATTGCGAAACTCCAACAAACAAATTTTCATGATAACAGATGGAAAGCCAAGTTGTATACAATTGCCAGATGGCCAATATTACAAAAACAGTAATGGCTTAGATTCCCATATAGTTAATAAGTGCTATGCAATGGCACAACAAGCTAGAAAGCTAAGAATACCTATTACAACGTTTATGATAGCTAATGATCCTTATTTACTGCAATTTGTAGATGAATTTACAGATGCAAATCAAGGGAAAGCATTTTACACAGGACTGCAAGGTTTAGGCGAAATGATTTTCCACGATTATGAGGCGAATAGGAAAAAACGCATACGATAAGGGTAAAGTAACGTAACACGAAAGCTCTTGTCATACTGAACTTGATTCAGAATCCCATTCAAGAGAGAATTTTAAAATAGTTTCTGTGGTTTTTAAACAGAAAGAGAATATAAACTATGAGTAAAGAAAATATAACAACATTAGGCCAGCTTAAAGCTTCAGGCTACAAGTCAAAATCAATAAAGGATGAGCTGCGCGATAACTTAATAAAAAATATAAAAGCAGGAAAAAATTCTTTTGAAGGTATTCACGGTTATGAATATACAGTAATACCAGAATTGGAACGTGCAATTTTATCTAAACACAATATAAATCTATTAGGACTACGCGGACAGGCAAAAACACGTTTGGCGCGTTTAATGGTTGGTTTGTTAGATGAATTTATTCCTATTGTTGAAGGTTCAGAAATTAATGACGACCCATTTAATCCTATTTCAAGGACTGCAGTGGAGCTTATTGCTGAGAAAGGCGATGATACGCCAGTTTCGTGGCTTCATAGAGATGAACGTTTTGCTGAAAAACTAGCAACACCAGATGTAACAGTAGCCGATTTAATTGGAGATGTAGATCCTATTAAAGCAGCAAATTTAAAACTAAGTTATGCAGATGATCGTGTTATTCACTTCGGAATGATTCCTCGAGCAAACAGATGCATTTTTGTAATTAATGAATTACCAGATTTACAAGCGCGCATACAAGTAGCATTATTCAATATTTTACAGGAAGGTGATATTCAAATTCGCGGATTTAAATTACGCATGCCGTTAGATGTACAATTTGTATTTACGGCAAACCCTGAAGATTATACAAATAGAGGAAGTATCGTAACTCCTTTAAAAGATAGAATAGGATCTCAAATACTAACACATTATCCAGAAACTGTTGAGATAGCTAAAACCATTACACAGCAAGAAGCTAAGGCAGATGTAAGAAAAGACACCGTTCATGTTCCTGAAATAGCTAAGAATTTATTGGAAGAACTATCATTTCAAGCAAGGGAAAGTGAGTTTGTAGATATAAAAAGTGGCATCTCTGCCCGAATGAGTATAACTGCTTATGAAAATTTACTAAGTACAGCAGAACGTAGAATGTTTTTATCTGGTGATGACACCACAGCAGTAAGATTCAGTGATTTTATGGGTGTTATTCCTAGTATTACTGGTAAAATTGAATTGGTGTATGAAGGTGAGCAAGAAGGCTCTGCTGCAGTGGCAATGCAACTATTGTCTAGAGCTACAAAACAAATCTTTATTGAATATTTTCCTAAAATTGAAAAGCTTCAGAAAGCAGATGATGTAGATCCCTATCAAAATTTAGTTGAATGGTTTTTTGAAGAAAGTAAGTTTGAACTTTTAGATAATTTTGCAAATGATGAATATAAATCTCAGTTAGATTCAATTCAACCTTTACAAGCATTAATTGAAAACCATATAGATGATGATGTTAATGAAGATGACCTGTATTTTATAAAAGAACTAGTCCTTTGGGCATTAGTAGAGTATAATAAACTTAGTAAATACAGAATGACAAATGGTATGCGTTTTAAAGATATTTACGGCGGTTACATAAGTGGACTGTAATAATTAAAAATAATTGGCAGTAGGTATGTTTTGTAGAGTAGGTTACTATTGTAATCGTTTAAACTCAAATTTAATATTCATTTCGCTGCCACTTACGCTTGCGTAAAATGTATTCCCTTTATTAATATAATTTATAATATTAGGAAATTCGATATCTGGATTTTCAAAAGTGAATTCTTCCTTAGTAAGTTGTATGTTTTTAAATAGTGTGGCTACTTCTTCTTGAGGAGATTTAATAGCTAATTGCCAAGCATTATCAACTTTAGATAATTGCATGTGTTCTTGCCAGATAGTATCGTTACCTTTTAAAGTAAATCCTAAACCTTGGTAGGAGTCATTAATTTTCTCCCAATGCTCATAGGTTTCAGAATTTTCTTTTTGCTCATTGGTACGTTGCCATTTTCCTAAAAGCCAATCAAAAGCTGTTGTATTGAGATCACTAACGCTAGTTGAATCTATTAAAGTTTCAGAAGTAATAGAGCGTTCAGTTTCAATAGATTTTTTATCTTCTTTACAAGAAAAAATAAAAAGACCAATTACAAACAGATAAAGGCTAATGATTTTCATCTTAACATAATTAATTAATCTCTTTTCAGCACTTTGTATTCCTCATAACAACCAGAAATAGCATCTAGTATCTGTAAATCGTTTGCGGTGCTTATAAAATCTTTAGAGTAGTTGCAGTTTCTTAAAATCTCATCAATATCAACACGGCTTACTTGTAGTAGCGCTTGTAGTGTCTCACGATCATACTTAGTCTGCAAAAGATTTCTTATCTCATCATCTTCTTTCATCTGTCTAAGCTTACGCATTTGTGTTGGACGTTTACCAAAAACATTATATAAAAAATCTGCAGGATTAAAAATAGAGCCTAAGACTTTAGTTACAGCACTAGGCTGTCTGTCTCCACCTTCATAGCCAGTATTAAGACCAGAAATAGAATAACGATAGTTGTTGTAAATAGGAATATTCTTAGCATCAATCTCTATATAACCAGTTAATTGTACAGGTCTTACAGTTACTTCTTCCAAGGCAATACCAACCTCTGTCATTTTTACTTTTACATCACCATACTTAAGCCAGTCATTAGAAACTGTTACTTGAATAGATTTATAACCTATATATGAAAAATACAAGGTATCATTTACTTCTGCTCTAATTTCAAATTCACCTTTTTCATTGGTAGTAGCTCCTTTAACCTGGTTAAGGTTAACAATGTTTACATTTTCAAGTATCCTATCATTTGAGGCGCTTTGTACAATACCTGTTACGGTTTTTTGAGAGCGTGCCGTAAAACCGAAAAGTAATAACAGTAAAAGTAAAGGAAATGAAGTTTTCATAAATAAGGTAAATAAGCTCTAGTGCTAAAAAATCGTATCAAATATAGAATAAGTCGTTATTAAAAAGAATGCCTTGCAAAGTAATTGTTGCAAGGCATTTTAATATTTATGATTATTTACGTCTAGAACGTCTTCTGCTTATAGAGCTTTTAACATTTTCTGCTCTCGTGCTTCCGCTGCCTTCAGAAGATCTTTCTCGTTTAGGGCTTGAGCTTCTGCTAGAAGAATCGCTACTGCGTCTTGAAGATTTTTTTCTGTCTCTTCCGCTGTCGCCTCTATCGCTGTCACTACTTCTGCGCTTACCTTTAAAGCCACCGCCATCTCTAGAGCTTTTACTTCTGTCTCCTCCAGAACGACGACCACCGCCGCCTTTTCCTTTAAAGCCACCACCGCCAGAACGACGACCGCCACCACCAGATCTACGACCACCGCCGCCACCAGAGCCACCTTTGTCTTTAGTCACTTCAACATTTACACTACGACCTTCGTGAGTCATATCTGCAAAAACCTCCATAACCTTATCAAGCTTGTCTGCATCTGTATTAAAGAAAGAGAAGGTGTTTTTAACATCTACTTTGTAAACGCCATCACGATCTAAATCTAATTGTTCTTTTAAGAAGTCTTTTAAAGACATCCAATCAAAACCATCTTTACCACCAACGTTAATAAAGTAACGAACACTGTCTGAGTCTCCTTCACTATAATCACGATTGTCTGCAGATACTTGGCTTATGCTATCCTTACTATAGTAATTGTGGAATCTTGTAAATTCAACAGAGAAAAACTTTTTAATAAGTTCTTCTTTAGTGTAATCACCTAACTCTTCTTCTAATTGAGGTACATACTTATCAATTGCATGATTTATTTCTGTATCCTTAATCTGGCTTGCAAGGTGAAATAATTGAACTTGGCAAATTTCTTCACCATCAGGAACATCTTTACGCTCAAAGTTACGTTGTATGCGTTTTTCAATAGCTTTAATCTTACGCATTTCGCTTTTTGTAGCAATAGTCATAGAAGTACCACTTTTTCCTGCACGACCAGTACGACCACTACGGTGCGTATATACTTCTGGCTCATCTGGAAGCGTGTAATGAATTACGTGAGTAATATCATCTACATCTATACCACGAGCAGCAACATCTGTAGCTACAAGCATTTGTATTTGGCGTGTACGGAAACTACGCATTACCAAATCTCTTTGGTTTTGACTTAAATCACCGTGTATAGCGCCAGCGCTATAACCATCTTGTATTAATTGCTCTGCAACTTTTTGAGTATCACGTTTTGTACGGCAAAATATAACAGAGAAAATCTCTGGGTTTGCATCACATAAACGCTTTAAAGCTTTATAACGGTCACGACCACCAACTAGGTAATACTCGTGAGATACGTTTTCTGTACCTTTATTTTTAGATCCTACTGTAATTTCAACAGGATTATTCATAAAGTCTTTAGCAATTCGTGCTACCTCTTTAGGCATTGTTGCACTAAATAACCAAGTAAATTTATCTTCTGGTGAGTGAGAAAGAATTTCTGTGATATCATCATAGAAACCCATATTTAACATCTCATCTGCTTCATCTAAAACACAATATTGTATTTCAGAAATGTCAACTAAACCACGTCTTATCATATCTTGCATACGACCAGGCGTAGCAACAATAATCTGAGCACCACGTTTTATTTGCTTAGCTTGTTCTGTAATGCTAGCGCCACCATAAACTGCAACAGGATTTAATCCCTTTACATATTTAGAGTAATTTTGAAGCTCATTTGTAATTTGAAGACAAAGCTCACGTGTTGGAGACAGGATTAACCCTTGAGTTTTCTTGTATCCAGGATCAATCTTTTGGATTAAAGGAAAACCAAAAGCAGCAGTTTTACCAGTACCTGTTTGCGCTAACGCAACAATATCTGTGTCTTTTTCTAATAGGATTGGGATGGCCTTTTCTTGTACTTCACTAGGTTCAGTGAATCCCATATCGTTAACGGCGTTAACGATTTCGGCGTTTAAGCCGAGTTTCTCGAATAAATTCATATAGTATGTAAAACCTCGAGAATAATTTTGCACCAATGCCGACCGACTCTCAAGGCGGTTAAAATTTTTGCAAAGGTACGGTTTATTTATTGATTATTAATGATAATAATTCAATTAGATTTTGTAATGAATTTTAAATAGAAATGTATTGTAAACTATTGAAAATCAATCTTCTTTTAAATAATCTATAAGCTCTCTTATGGCTTTTCCACGATGACTGTGCTTTGCCTTTTCATCTTGAGGCATTTCAGCAAACGTTTTTTTAGATGCATTCGGTATAAAAATAGGATCATAACCAAATCCTTTTTCGCCTCTTTTTTCTTTTATAATTTCACCTCTGCATATTCCAGAAAACAAAGTCTTTTGTTTATCTATAACTAATGCAATAATGGTTTTAAATTGCGCAGCTCTGTTATCTTGATCTTTTAAGTTATCGAGTAACAGATTCATATTGTCTTCACTACTACGTTGTTCTCCTGCATACCTAGCAGAATAAACACCAGGTTTACCATCTAACGCATCAACCTCTAAACCGGTATCATCTGCAAAACAATTAAAGCCAAGTCTGTCTTTAATATAGTTTGCTTTTAATATTGCATTGCCTTCTATAGTATCTTCTGTTTCTCTTATATCATCATGAAAATCGATATCTGTTAAAGATAAAAGCTCGATGTATTCAGGCATTAATGCCTTTACTTCAGCAAATTTATTTTTATTATGTGTAGCAAATACAAGTTTCATGGTATCTTGAAATTGATAGGATTTAATATAGTAGCAAAGATACAAACCAGAGCTTAGAAAGTGGTTTTTTTTAAGAATATACAATCTATAGGTATCACTTAATTTTCAAAATAAGAATGCTAAGAAAATCCTATCTTTGCCCACTGAAAAAATTATTGCAATGAAAATTTCTTACAACTGGCTTAAACAGTTTATCCAGATAGACTGGGCACCCGAAAAAACAAGTGAACTTTTAACAGATTTAGGTCTTGAAGTAGAAGGTATTGAAGCCTTTCAAAGCGTGAAAGGTGGTTTAGAAGGTGTTGTTGTAGGAGAAGTGCTTACGTGTGAGCCTCATCCTAATGCAGATCGATTAAAAGTAACCACAGTAAATGTAGGAGAGCAAACACCTTTATATATTGTATGTGGAGCACCTAATGTAGCTAAAGGTCAAAAAGTACCTGTTGTAACAGTAGGTAGCACTTTATATGACGAGAATGGTGAGCCTTGGGTTATAAAAAAAGGTAAGATAAGAGGTGAGGTTAGTGAAGGTATGATTTGTGCCGAAGACGAGTTAGGCTTAGGGAAAAGCCATGATGGTATTATGGTATTAGATGAGTCTCTTAAAGTAGGTACACCAGTAGCAGATATCTTTGATATAGAGAATGATGTAGTATTTGAGATTGGATTAACACCAAACAGAGCAGATGCCATGAGTCATTGGGGTGTTGCTAGAGATTTAAAAGCAGGTTTAATACAGCAAGAGCATGTCGTTACCTTAAATACACCTTCTGTTAGTAAATTTAAAGTTGAAAATAGAAGCAGACGTATAGCTATTAATGTTGAAGATACAGATTTAGCACCAAGGTATTGCGGAACGACAATTACTGGTATTAAGGTAGCAGAGTCTCCAAAATGGTTAAAGAACAGATTGTTAGCAATAGGATTAACTCCTAAGAACAATGTGGTAGATGTTACTAACTATGTTATGCATGAGTTAGGACAACCATTACATGCATTTGATGCAGACCGTATTGAAGGTGATGTTATAAATGTAAAAACGCTACCTGCAGGAACAAAATTCACAACTTTAGATGAGGTAGAACGTGAGTTACACGAAAATGATTTGATGATTTGCGATGCAAATAAACCATTATGTATTGCAGGTGTATTTGGAGGTGTAAATTCTGGTGTTACAGAACATACAAATAGCATTTTCTTAGAGAGCGCTTATTTTAACCCTGTAAGCGTACGTAAAACAGCTAAAAGACATGGGTTAAATACAGATGCATCTTTTAGGTTTGAACGTGGAATAGATCCAGAAAGTACAGAATATGCATTAAAACGAGCAGTCTTGTTAATACAAGAACTTGCGGGTGGAGATGTTACAATGGATTCTGAAGACTATTACCCTAAAAAGTTTGAAGACTTTCAAGTCTTTTTAACATTCGATAAGATTAATACACTTATAGGTGAAGAAATACCTACAGAAACTATTAAATCTATATTGGCATCTTTAGAAATAAAGGTGAACAACGTTACAGAAACTGGCTTAGGACTTACAATACCTTCCTATAGAGTAGATGTGCAAAGACAATCGGATGTTATTGAAGAAATACTTAGAGTATATGGATACAATAATATTAAGGTTGGTAAGAAGTTAAATGCTTCTATGTCTAATTCTGGTCGATTTGAAGATTATAAATTACAGAACGTTGTAGGAAATCAACTTACGTCTCAAGGCTTTTACGAAATGCTGTCTAATTCTTTAACAGCAGAGCGTTATGCAGAACTAAGTGAACAATCTAATCCTAAGCACGCAGTTAAAATGCTAAATCCATTAAGTCAGGATTTAAGTGTATTGAGACAGAATATGTTGTTTTCAGGCTTAGAGTCCATTGCTTTTAATGTAAATAGAAAGCGTGCCGATTTAAAATTGTTTGAATTTGGTAAAACCTACCACAATTATGATAGTGGTAGAGTAGAAGCTAAACATTTAGCTATTTATTTAACAGGAGATCGTAATACAGAGGCTTGGAATATAGTGCAAAAGCCAAGCGACTTCTTTTTGCTCAAAGGTACAATTGAAGCGATTTTAAATAGATTAGGTATTTCTAAACTTAATTACGCGCCTACAAAGCATTCCGATCTTTCTGAAGGTATGAGTATTTCTTTAGGAAAAACAACCTTGGTAGATTTTGGTATAGTAAACAAAACTCTTTGTAAAAAGATGAATGTTGATCAAGATGTGCTTTTTGCAGATTTTAATTGGGACAATGTGTTGCTAATGGCTTCTAAACAACGTTTTAAGTTAAATGACATTCCTAAATATCCTAAAGTGAGAAGAGATTTTGCTTTACTATTAGATGATAATGTAAATTTCTCTCAGATAGATGACATTGCACAAAAAACAGAACGTAAACTACTTAAAGATGTAAGTCTTTTTGATGTTTATGAAGGAAAAAATTTACCAAACGGGAAGAAGAGTTATGCAGTGAGCTTTATTTTACAAGATGAAAATAAAACCTTGACAGATAAACAGGTTGATAAAATCATGGGGAAATTGCAGCATCAATTCGAAAACCAATTAGGAGCAGAGCTTAGATAATTATTAAGTGTTTAATGCATTTCAATATATGTTGGAATGCATTAAAACATTTAATTCTAAATCTATTGTAAATTAAAACTCCTGTAGAGCTCTATTTATTTAGAGATGTCTTAAAATCCAATTGCAGTATCATCTCCACGTCTATCTGCGCCACCTTCCAGCTTGCCATCTGGCATAATGAGAATACCATCTACCTTTCCTATAATAGGACTTTCCTCTTCATTTATTAAGTAACCTTTTTCTTTAAGTGTAATCAACTCTTCAGTAGAAAACACATCTGGTTCAAACCTTATAACATCTGGTAGCCATTGGTGATGAAATCTAGGAGCATCAACTGCTTCTTGCATAGTCATATTAAACTCCTGCACATTTAAGATAGTCTGTAGTACAGATGTAATTATGGTACTTCCGCCTGGTGTGCCAACACTCATCCAAAGTTTACCATCTTTTTCAACAATTGTTGGAGTCATACTACTTAGCATACGTTTTTCTGGAGCTATACTATTTGCTTCTGCGCCAATTAATCCAAACATATTAGGGACGCCTGGCTTACTGCTAAAATCGTCCATTTCATTATTTAGAAAGAAACCTAATTCATCCACATATAATTTAGAACCATAAGCGCCATTAAGTGTTGTGGTTACAGAAATGGCATTTCCATAAGAATCTATTATAGAATAGTGTGTAGTTTCATCACTCTCGTAGCCTATTATATTTCCGTGAGAAACATTGGAAGATTTAGTGGCATTATCCCAACTAAAACTTTTCATTCTTTGGGTTAAATAAGCTTCAGAAATTAGTGAATCTAAAGGAATGGCTGTAAAATCTGGATCGCCTAACCAATGACTTCTGTCTGCGTAAGCGCGACGTTCTGCTTCTGTTATAAGTTGTATGTATTTAGCAGAGTTGTGTTTATACTGTTGCAAATCATACGGCTCTATCATTCCCATAATTTGAGCCAAGCAAATACCACCACTACTTGGAGGAGACATACTTATTATTTTTAAATTGTCATATGTAAATGTGATTGGGTCACGCCATACAGCATCGTAGGCTTTTAAATCTTCAAGAGTAATAAGACCACCTTTTTCTGACAGAAACTTCACTAATTTTTGTCCAGTTTCACCTGTATAAAACTCATTTTCTCCGTTAGTGGCAATTCGTTTTAATGTTTTAGCTAGTGCAATATTTTTCACTGTATCTGTAAGGGTTTCAGAATACAATGTTGTCTTACCATTAACCGAATCAAAAACTGGCGCATAATACTCAAGGCGTTCTTTTTGGTTTTTAGTTATAACGTAGCCTTGTTCTGCAAGTTTAATTACCGGCATTAATAAACTGTCTATTGGCATACTTCCAAAAGTTCTGTGTGCTTCAAAAATTCCTGCAATTGTACCAGGAACACCAACAGCTTTTGCACCAACTGTGCTTAAATTTGGTATTATATTACCGTTTTTATCTTGGTACATTGTTTTGCTAGATAATAATGGTGCTTTTTCTCGATAGTCCAATGCGCCTGTTTCTCCATTTTCTAATCGATACACCATAAAACCACCACCGCCAAGATTTCCTGCAAATGGAAAGGTAACTGCTAAAGCCATTTCTGTGGCAAACATTGCATCAAAGGCATTACCGCCTTGTTCAAGAATTTCACTACCTATCTTAGAAGCCTCTGCTCTTGCAGAAACTACCATAGCGTTTTCTGCAATAGGTCCATATTTTGGTGTTTTTTTAGGCTCTGGTTTAGTTTTACAACTTAAAGCTACAATGCATAAAAATAGGAGGCTAATGTAAATTCTCATGAGATAATAATGTTGGAAGTAAGTCTTCTACGTAAGTTTCTAAATCTTCAAAAAACGTTCGAAATTCTTTTTCAAATTCTGAGTAGAATTTCTGTAAATCATAAACTGCCAAATGCATATCACTTCGGCGTTTTGTTCTAATGTTCATTTGATATAAAATCTTTCCAATGCCATCAATAGTAGCATAACTTAATAACCAATTATGCTCTGTCATCACTGGCAGAAATGATTGTACACGTTTGGGTAAAATACTGTATTGGTTTTCTAGGAGTGTATAAAATTCATTTACATATTCTGATAGCGGTTGTGGATGAAAATCGTTCCAGTTTTTGGCTAAATAATGGTCATAAAGAATATCTACGATAACGGTACTGTAATGAGAGTATTTGGGAAAGAGGCGAGATACACTTTCTCTAACTATAGGGTGTGAGTCTGTGTAGGTGTCTATCGCACGGTGCAAGGTAATTCCTGTGCGCATACGCTCTGGATATTTTAAAAATGACTTTCCTTTAATGGAGTCTGCAGCAAAATTCCCTATTTTGAGCAAATCGTCATCCTTAGACAGGTAAATATGAGCAAGGTAATTCATTAGGCCGAAGTTACAACATCGGTTTTGAAATAGTATATTTGTTCTTGAAAATTAATGAATGTCTCTTTAGAGAATTTCAACACCATAAATCGTTACAATTTAGTGGTTAAAAAGACTTTTAAAGTAAAGCTAACGTTGTTTAAATTACATATCACTAATTTTCTAACCAGCTAATTATCAAAATTTAAAACTTAAGAATGACTCTAATAAAATCTATATCAGGAATACGCGGTACCATTGGTGGTAATGTAGGAGATAACTTAACACCAATTGATGCTGTTAAATTTGCAAGTGCTTATGGTACTTGGCTAAAGCAGCAAAGAACTAAAGATAATTATAGAGTTGTTGTAGGTAGAGATGCTCGTATTTCTGGAGAAATGATACAAAACTTAGTAATGAATACCCTAGTTGGTTTAGGAATTCATGTTATAGATTTAGGACTTTCTACAACTCCAACTGTTGAGGTTGCCGTGCCAATGGAGCACGCCGATGGTGGTATAATTTTAACTGCAAGTCACAACCCCAAACAATGGAATGCACTTAAACTTTTAAACCATAAAGGTGAATTTTTGAATGGTGCTGAAGGACAAAAAATATTAGACATAGCAGAAGGTGCAAATATAACATTTGCTGAAGTTGATGATCTTGGAGAAATAACTAAGAACGATGCGTACTTTGATTTGCATATTGAAGAAATTTTAAACCTAGATTTGGTAGATGCCGATGCAATAAGAAAAGCAAACTTTAAGGTTGTGGTAGATGGTGTTAATAGTACTGGTGGTTTAGCAATACCAATGCTTTTAAATGAGCTAGGTGTAGAAACAGTAAAACTTTATTGCGAACCTAATGGTCAATTTCCACATAATCCAGAACCCTTAAAAGAACACTTAGGAGATATTTGTAAACTTGTAGTTGAAGAACATGCAGATTTTGGTGTTGTTGTAGATCCAGATGTAGATCGCTTAGCGTTTATTGATGAAACAGGAGAAATGTTTGGTGAAGAATACACATTGGTAGCTGTTGCAGATTATATCTTAGGAAAGCAAAAAGGAAACACTGTTAGTAATATGAGTTCTTCTAGAGCATTAAGAGATGTTACGGAGAAACATGGTGGTAGTTACCAAGCAAGTGCTGTTGGAGAGGTTAATGTTGTACAGCTTATGAAAGATACAGATGCTGTAATTGGTGGAGAAGGCAATGGAGGTATTATTTATCCAGAATTACATTACGGTCGTGATAGCCTTGTTGGAGTAGCATTATTTTTAACGCACTTAGCAGAAAAGAAGATGAAAGTTTCTGAGCTTAGGGCAACATACCCTAGCTATTTTATGAGCAAGAATAAAATACAGTTAACACCAGAGTTAGATGTAGATGCTATTTTAGAAGCTGTTGAAGCGCATTACAAAGATGAAGAAGTTACCACAATTGATGGTGTAAAAATAGATTTTGCAGAAAATTGGGTTCACTTGAGAAAAAGTAATACAGAGCCTATAATTAGGGTTTATACCGAAGCAAAAAGTCAAGAAGAAGCAGATCAACTAGCTAAAGACATGATGACAGTTGTTGAGAGTATTGCTAAAAAATAAATGTAAAGGTCAAGAAGCATTTAGTGTATTGACCTTTTTTTTGCATACAAGAGCTTTTAAACTCACTAATGGATAGATAAAACCAACACATGAATCCAAGCATTAAAAAACTAATTCCTCACATACTTGTAATAATAGGCTTTATAATAGTCTCAATGGCTTACTTCAGTCCATTGTTAGAGGGCAAAAAACTTAATCAAAGTGATATAGCTCAGTATAAAGGGATGTCTAAAGAGCAAACAGATTTTAGAGATGCTACTGGTGAAGAACCCTATTGGACAAATGCAGCTTTTGGTGGTATGCCTACCTATCAATTAGGCGCGCAATACCCTTATAGTTTTAATAAAATGTTAGATAGAACATTACGTTTTCTGCCTAGACCAGCAGATTATATGTTCTTGTTTTTTATTGGTATTTATATACTGTTAATTATTTTAAAAGTAGACTGGAAGTTAGCTATAATAGCATCTTTGGCATTTGGGTTATCTACCAATATGTTAGATATATTAAGTGCCGGCCACAATGCAAAAGCTCATGCTATTGCATATATGCCTTTAGTACTAGCAGGAATTTTACTCATATTTAAAGGGCGTCATATTTGGGGATTTCTCTTATTGGCTGTTAGTATGAGTTTGGAAATAATGGCTAACCATTTTCAAATGACATATTACCTATTGTTATTAGTAGTGATTATTGGTATAGTTTATTTAATAGATGCTATTAAGAAAAAACAACTGCCGCACTTTTTTAAATGTATAGGTATTATGATAGTTGCTGTGGTTATAGGTATAGCCACAAACGCTACCAGTCTTTTAGCAACTAAAGAATATACAGCATTTAGTACAAGAGGAGAATCTGCTATTACAGTTAATACAGATGGCTCCATTTCAGAAAAACAAGATGGTTTAAGTTTTGATTATATTACTGAATACAGCTATGGTATTTTAGAAACCTTAAATTTATTTATTCCAAGATTTATGGGTGGCTCTTCTTTAGAGTCGCTTCCTGAGGACTCTAAAACAGTTGAGGAAGTTATTAAATTAGGAGCTTCACCACAACAAGCTAATCAATTTGTACAACAAGTCCCAATGTATTGGGGAGACCAAACCTTTGTTGGAGCACCAGCATATGTAGGAGCTACTATTATATTTTTATTTGTGTTTGCCTTGTTTATGGTAAATGGCAGATTAAAATATTGGGTAGTAGCAGGTATTGTATTATCTCTGTTTTTAAGTTGGGGAAAAAATCTAGAGTTTCTCACACGTTTCTTTATAGATTATGTACCAATGTATGATAAGTTTAGAGCTGTATCTACAACTCAGGTTATTTTAAGGTTGTGTATACCTATTTTAGCTGTGTTTGGACTAACTCAACTATTTAATAGCATAGTACGTAAAGAAGAAAAGTTAAATGCTTTAAAATGGACTAGTATTATACTTGGCGGAATAACACTAATAATTTTAGCCTTTAAAAACACACTTTTCAATTTCGAAAGCCCTTATGATACTATGTTTATAGAACAAATGGGTGTCGATTTTGTAAAGGCCATCCGTGAAGATCGTGCTACACTCTTATCTGAAGATACTTTAAGAACACTAATACTTATTGCGTTAGTTGCTGTTTTAATCTTTGGTTACATTAAGGAAAAAATAAATGAAAAGCTTGTAGTGGCAGGTTTGGTGATCTTAGTTTTATTTGATTTAGTTGGTGTAGATAAGCGTTACGTTAATGATGATAACTTTGTGTCTAAATATTTAATAGATCAGCCATTTCAACCTAACAGTGCAGACCAGGAAATTTTAAAAGATAAAGGAAACTATCGTGTTTTAGACTTAAGCGGAAGCCCATTAAATTCAGCTAGAGCATCATTCTTTCATAACTCAATTGGTGGATATCACGGTGCAAAGCCAAAACGTATGCAAGACTTGTTTGAATTTCATGTGTATGAAGGCAATCAAGCGGTTTTAAATATGCTTAATGTTAAGTATAATATTATTAAAAATGAAGGAAACCTATTTGCACAACGAAATCCGTATGCTAACGGAAACGCTTGGTTTGTGGATAGTATTCAAGAAACAAGAACTGATAATGAAGTAATTCTTTATTTAAGTTTCCTAAACACAAAAGAGAAAGCGTTAATTACTCCAGAATTTACTTCAAACCTAAAGCAGCACACATTTAAAAAAGATTCTACGGCTACTATAAACTTAAAGAGTTATCAACCTAACGAATTAATTTATGAGAGTAAGTCTTCTCAAGATGCATTTGCTGTCTTTTCAGAGATCTACTATGAAAACGGTTGGAAAGCTTATATAGATGAAAAAGAAGTCGATATTTTAAGAGTCAATTATACGTTAAGAGGTCTTGAAATACCTTCTGGAACTCATGAAATTGTATTTAGGTTTGAACCTAAAATTATTAAAACTGGTAGTACTATAGTTTTAGCAAGCTCTATTCTTTTAATGTTATTAATCTTAGGCGGTATTTTTTATGAGTTTAAGGAAAAAAATAAAACGTAATTGAAGCGAGTTCTCATCATAGCTTATTATTGGCCGCCAGCTGGTGGCCCTGGCGTACAACGTTGGTTACAATTTGTAAATTACTTACCAAATTTTAATATACAACCAATAGTATACTTACCGGACAACCCTAGTTATCCAATACTAGATGAAACATTACAATCTAAAATACCAGATGTTGAGGTTTTAAAACAACCCATTTCAGAACCTTATAGATTTGCTAATTTTTTTTCTAAAAAAGATACAGCTTCAATAAGTTCTGGCTTAATTCCTAAGGAGAAAAAACAATCTTTAGTACAAAAGTTTTTGTTGTTTGTTCGAGGAAATTTCTTCATTCCAGATGCCCGAAAGTCATGGGTTAAGCCTTCGGTATGTTATTTAAAAGAATACTTAAATAACAATCCTGTAAATGCTGTTATAACAACAGGACCTCCACACAGTCTCCATCTTATAGGAAAGCAACTTAAAGAACAGCTGGATCTTACTTGGCTTGCAGATTTTCGAGATCCTTGGACAACAATTGGTTATCATAAAAAGCTAAAGCTAATGCCTTGGGCAAAACGTAAACATCTGGCATTAGAAGCTTCAGTCCTAAACACTGCAGATCATATTATAACTACTAGCTTTACAACAAAAAAAGAATTTGAAGCGCTAACTGAAAAACCAATTTCAGTTATTACAAATGGTTACAATGCTTCAGATTTTAAATTAAATACAAAAGTAACTTTGGATGCTAAATTTACTTTAGCGCACATAGGTTCTTTACTTTCTGATAGAAATCCACAGATTTTATGGCAGGCATTACAGGAATTAATTGAAGAACATAAAGATTTTTCAGAAGCATTTCAGCTTAAATTAGCAGGCAAAGTTAGCGAGGATTTACTTTCTATCATACAAAGCTATAATTTAAAAAACCATATAAACTTACTAGGTTATATTACTCATGAAAGTGCGTTCAAAGAAATGCAGAGCGCTCAACTTTTGTTGTTAATTGAAATAGATTCTGATGAAACTAAAGGTATAATTGCAGGTAAGGTATTTGAGTATCTTTTAGCTAAACGACCAATATTAGCTATAGGTCCAAAAAATTGGGATGTTTCTAAAATTATAAATGATACAACTTCTGGTAAGGTCTTTCATTATGAAGAAAAGGACATTCTAAAACACTATATATTCAATGCATTTCAGGATTACAAAAATGGGATGCTTTATATAAATTCTACCAATATCGAGCAGTTTTCTAGAAAACAATTAACGCAACAACTTTCAGAAGTTATCTTAAAAGTTACCACATAATGGGTATTGTTTTAAAACAGTCTTTTAAAAATTTAGTGAGTACCTATGCAGGTTTTGGGTTGGGTGCCATTAATGTGCTGTTTTTATATCCTAATTTCATGACGCCAGAGTATTATGGCTTGGTATCTTTTATATTATCTGCGAGTATGTTGTTCTGGCCATTAATGGCTTTAGGAACTCACAATACATTGGTTAAATTTTACTCTTCGTATTCTAAACAGGAAGAAAAAGAGAAGCTATTTAGTTTTGTTTTGGTATTGCCTCTCTTAGTTGGTTTAGTCTTAGGTTTAATAGGTTATTTTGGCTATTCGTTTGTACTGTCTTATTTTAATGGAGAAAATGAATTGGTAAAACCTTATGCCTGGCTCATCTTTGTAATAACCTTTGCTATGGCTTACTTCGAGCTCTTCTTTTCTTGGAGTAAAGTATTTTTAAAAAGCACATTTGGGAACATAATGCGAGAAGTATTTCATAGAGCCTGCATTATGATCTTATTAGGGTTACTTTATATTAATGTCATAGATATTCCGCTGTTTTTATATATAATGACGGCAGTATATGTATTAAGAACGTTATTGATGATGGTATTTGCATTTAAGTTGCACTTGCCTAAACTTCAATTTAAATTACCGGAAAATGCATCACGTGTTATAAAATATTCGGCACTAATTTTCATAGCAGGAAGTGTTGCTATGATGTTGTTAGACTTAGATAAAGTGATGATTGAGTATTATTTGCCAATTGAAAATGTTGCTATATATGGTATCTCAATTTATATAGCATCTGTAATAGCTGTCCCAAGTAGAGCAATGCATCAAATTACATATCCTCTTACGGCACAATTATTAAATGATAAGGATTATGCAGGGTTAAAAAATTTATACCAACGTAGCTCGAACACACTGCTAATAGTTGGAGGACTTATATTCTTACTTATAATTTGTAATGTTAGAGAGTTGTATGAGATGATACCACAGGATTACCATATTGGATTCTCAATTGTAATTTTAATAGGCATTGTTAAGTTGTATGAAAATCTTATTGGGAATAATAACAGTATTTTATTTAATTCAGATTATTATAGGTTAGTCTTAGCAATAGGAGTGCTATGTGCTGTTATGGCTGTAGCACTTAATATTTTACTTATTCCAAGATTTGGTGTGTACGGTGCTAGTTATGCAACGTTTATTGCGTTTTTTACCTATAATACAGTAAAGCTAATTGTGGTTTGGAAAAAATTTAAGATGCATCCATTTTCATCAAGAACTTGGGTCTCATTAGGTCTCATAGCTCTATTTACACTTAGTTTTTATTTTTGGGATTTCAATTTTCAACCACTACTTAATATTGCTTTAAAATCTGTAATACTCGGGTTGTTATTTGTTGGATTTTCTTGGAAGCTGAAACTCTCAAATGATGTTTCACAAATTATAGATACTTATTTAAAGCGATAGGATAAAAAGAAAAGCCCCAAAGCAATTCGCTTGGGGAAGCTATTTGCTTTAGGGCTTGTCAAACTAACCAACCAAAAATTTTAATTTCCTCTTCGTCTAGTTGTTGTTGAAGAGGCTCTGTTGTTTGAAGATCCTCTTGAAGAACTAGCTTTAACTCGAGAGTTAGTAGAAGTTCTTGCTTTTGCTGAAGATCTTGATGTTCTATTACTCTTTACAGCTTTAGACGCTCTACTCGTATTACTTTTAACTCTAGCACTGTTATTACTCGACCTTGTTGTATTTGTACGAGTAGCTCTAGGTGTTGTAGTTCTAGTAGTAGCTTTTACTCTAGAGTTTGTTCTCGTACTTGGTGTTACAGCTCTTGAGCTTGTATTGCTTCGTGTTCTTGTTGCATTAGAGTTTCCCCTAGTGTTCGTTGTAGCACGTCCAGCATTATTACTTCTCGTATTTCCTGTTCTAGAAATTATGGTTCTATCGGTTCTACTTCTAGAGTTTTGGTTAGATAAGCCTTCACGGTTAGATCTGCTTACTCTAGTACTAGTTCTTGCATAAGATTGATTGCTTCTGTTTCTTACTTGTGCAAGATCACGTTGTCTTGATAAACGCTGTCCTCTATTATAAGAACGCACTTTCTGTCCTGGTCTGTAATAATTAGACTTGTAATGCTTCTTATACCATCCAGTTCTATAATAGTTATAATGAACAGCATAACTATATCTTACAGGATTGTAATATGCTCTGTAAGGTCTTGTAAACACTATACAGTTAGAAAATACAGGTCTTACATAATACTGGTGCCAAGGTCTGTAAACATAATGTCTGTTATATACATTAATAAAACCTCTTGTACCTACATAACGTCCGTAATTGTTATAGTTAATATATAAGTTACCAACCTGTGCAAGTCCAAATCTGTTATAATCTAATACAATATTTCCTGCTCTAATAATCCTACCATAGTAATCATAATACACTGGCACATCTTCAATCTGTATTACAGCACCATAATCGTCACGTTGTATATATGGAGCATAATCGTAACCAGCGTTAAAACTAATATTTACGTTTGGGCCACCAATTGAAACATGTGTACCTTGTTGTGGGCCTATATATCTAAAGTCGAATTGTCCATCTGGAAAAACAGAAAACTCTACATTACCTTCTGTGAAAATAAAGCTCTCACCATTATAATAGTTAAATGTTGTGGTACTCCTATCTTTCCCTGTGTCTGCACTTGCTGTATATCCTATAAAGAATACCGCAAGTAATGTCATTAAGTTTTTCATAGCTTAGGGTTTTAATGTTACATCTCAATTAAATTGTTTAACTGAGTTGTTAATCTATAAACAATCAGCGTGCCAAAAATGTAAAAACCTAATTACCAGTTGTATATGTGATATTGTATTAGAGTAGAAGTGTTTAAAGGGCAAAAAAACTATTAAAAACGAAAAACCCCGAATGCTATAAAGCGATTCGAGGTTTTTCTAACTAACCAACCAAAATTATTAATTCAATTATGATGCCAAAATATTAACACCAACTAATTTTCTTTTTCAAAGCTTCTAAATATTCTTTAGAGTAATTTTTTTAATTGAACTGGTTGATTAACAATACTTACGTTAAATATATTTTATTGGTTCTCTATATAATTAGACGAAAAAGAGTCCGAAAAATTACAGAAAATCATACATTTATTTAAACTTTAACTTTTGTTGAAAAATTAAAATCCGTCTTCAAATTGATGTAGGCTTACTTGTGGTTTTCCATCAATAAATGTGACCTTAAATAAGGCGCCATTATTAGAGTCATTTAACTCTTTATAAGTAGTATCGTTTAAAATTGAATTTACAAATGCTGGCGTTGTATTACTATGACCAACTATTAAAACTGTTTGTCCTTTAGTTTCAGCTTTAAAACTTTTAGAATATAAATCTGTTGCACTATAAATTTTCGGTTCTAAATTTAAATATGTGGCCAAAGGTGCTGCAGTTTCCCTTGTTCTATTAAAATCTGTAATATATATAGCATTAATGCCTTTGTCTCCTAATCTAGTTTTCCATTCTTGTGCACGCTCTTTACCCATTGCATTTAAATGTGGATTACTATTATTACTGTTGCTTCTGTCTTTTTCTGCGTGTCTTATAAGATAGTACACCGTATCATCAGATTGATTGGATTGTCCCTTGCAAGCAACTGCTAATAAAAGTATAAGTAAATATTTCATAATTATTGGGGTATAAGCTCTAGTAAGATAAATTGATTAAGTTGCTCTCCTAAGCTATTAAAATTATTGTCTGACACTAAAATTAACGATAAATTTCCGTTCGGCAATTTAGGACCAAACGTAATACCTTCAATATTATCTATACTTTTCTTAGTCAGTTGTTTTTTTACAGATTTAAAATTGAAGAGTAACTCTTTTTCAAGATAAGTAAGTTCATTCTTTTCTAAGATAATATCACTTATTGTATTAGTCGCATTATTATTAGTAGCTAATATTAATTGTACCACATTACCGTTTGTACCATAGCCAGCAGAGTAGCTTCGTTCCAATACCAAAAATTGGTTTTCAGATATTTGTAGCATATCTGTTAATCCGTTTACTCCAAATGGTAATAAAGGTAATTTCTGAAGGCGTTCTAGCTTATATGGTAATTGTTTAATGGCAATACCATTATCATTAAATAAAGTAAACCTTATTAAAGAGGTTGTATTAAAAACTTTAGGTTCTGGGCCATCCAATTCTAAAGGAAGCTCTGTGGCTACCCAAAATCCTTTACCGAGATGTGCTTTAGTTAACCCTTCAAATACTCCATTGTTTCTAGGTTTTTGAGGACCTTTAGAAGTAAAGTATTCTGGTATTGAAGCAGATTTTATAAACGCACCAGTACTATCTGTGTAAAAGACCATTGGCGTTTTATTATTTGTAATGCTGCCTTCACTGGAAATTATAAATCCATTATCAACTTTTCTTATAGATTCTAAATCCATTAAAGTTTGAGAGTTAATAGCTTTTGGTGCTTTAATAAAATGTTGTTTAGAAAAAACAACGGTATCTATTGTAGTGCCCTTTAATATAATATCTGCTTCATAAAACCTTGGCTTGCTTGGTTGGTCACAAATTAAATAATACGCAGTACCATCATAATCTATTCCAGACAGGCCACCTATCTCATTACCATCAATAAACACCTGTTTAGGATAAATATAATCATCTAAATAATTAACCTTATAGGTAGGTGTCTTGCTTACTTTTAAGCTACTGCAAGAATAACTTGTTGATATTAAAAGTATTAAAGCTATTTGTTTAAATTTCATTTGGCAAAAATAACATATTGTTAAGGAAATAATAGGAATTCATTGTGATGAAAAGGTCAATTTCATCGTTAAATTTGAAGTATTACGAACCACAAAAATTGAATTATGAATCAGACTGAATTAGAAGGTAAGTGGAATCAAGTAAAAGGTGATTTTAAACAAAAATATGGTAAAGTAACCGATGACGATACCACTTTTGCCGACGGAAAATTCGACGAGATGCTAGGACGTCTTCAAGAGAAGACAGGTAAAGCAAAAGAAGAATTAAAGAAGGAAATTGCAGAATGGTAATTTAAGATATTAAATTGCTATGAAAAGGAGAAAAGCGCTTCAATTAAGTTTGAAGCGTTTTTTTTGTTAATACCTTAATCGGTAAACCCCAATATAATTAAGTTGTAATTCAGGTTATAATTGAAGATTATGCTACAATAACATTTCATTAACTAATGTTTGGCATTTATTTGAGATCCTCCTGTGTAATGTATTCTAATTTCGTTGGTAGTTTAACCAACTACCTCTTACTATGAATTACCAACAACCTAATGAAAGGCTTCAAATTATTAATGGCATGTACAAATTAGTTTCAGATGACTACGTACATGAATTACAACCTGAACCTAAAACTAAAGTTAGACAAGCTTTAAGAAAATCTTCAACAAGAATTAAAAACTCCTTAAGACGACAGCTGGATAAGTGGATGGAATCTTAAAAACTACTTTAATATGTTAACGTTTCATTAATTGTTTAGGGTAATGCTAATTTCTATCTTTAGCAGATAAAATTATCCAAATGAAAATTCAAAATTACGTTACCCTTATTTTAGTATGCTTTGCGTGCTTTCAAATTAGCTGCGCACAAGATAGCGCAGAACCAGTTTATGATGTTTCTGAACATTACAACAAGCAAGAGGTAGATATACCTATGCGCGATGGTGTAACACTGCATACCACAATTTATTCTCCAAAGGATACCTCTAAAAAGTATCCAATGATTATGCAACGTACACCATATAGTTCAAGACCTTATGGTGAAGGCCAATTTAAATCTAAAATTGGACCAAACGAATATATGATGAAAGATGGTTACATAGTTGTATACCAAGATGTGCGTGGTCGTTGGATGAGTGAAGGAGATTATGATAATATGCGTGCTTATATACCTAATAAGAAAAAAGGTCAAGTAGACGAAGCAAGTGATACCTATGATACGATTGATTGGTTAGTTAAAAATGTAGACAATAATAACGGTAATGTAGGAACTTGGGGAATTTCTTATCCAGGCTTTTATGCTACATATTCATTGTTAGACTCGCATCCAGCTTTAAAAGCGGTTTCTCCTCAAGCCTGTATAGGTGATTTCTTTTTTGATGATTTTCATCATAACGGTGCTTATTTATTAAGTTACTGGAGAGCAACAGCTGTATTCGGATACCAGACAGAACCTACTACAGAGTCTTGGTATGATTTCCCACAACTAGATACCCAAGATCAATATCAGTTCTTTTTAGATAACGGTCCACTAAGTAATTTAGATGAGTACTATAAAGAAGATAATGAGTTTTGGACACAGTTAAAGGAACATCCTAATTATGATGAGTTCTGGAAATCTCGTGGTATCATACAGCACTTAAAAGATATTAAACCAGCTGTAATGACAGTAGGTGGTTTGTTTGATGCAGAAGATCTTTATGGTCCTTATGAAACCTATAAAAATATTGAAGCCAAGAGTGATAACTTCAACATAATGGTTTTCGGACCTTGGAGTCATGGTGATTGGGCGCGTAACAAAGAACGCCAAGCAATAGGTAATGTATATTTTGGAGATAATATTTCAGACTACTACCAAAAGGATTTAGAAACACCATTCTTTGAGCACTTCCTTAAGAATGATGGTAAAGGCGACGTAAATTTAAGTGAAGCGAGAATATATGATTCTGGAACTAAAGAATGGAAATCTTATGATTCTTGGCCTCCAGAAAATGCTACTAAAAAAACAATGTATTTAGGCAGCTCGCAAAAGTTAAACAGCTTGCCAGAAGCAACTCAGGAAACTAAGTTTATTAGTGATGTAAATAAGCCAGTACCTTATTCTGAAGATATTAAAATGGTATTTACACCTAGAAAATATATGACAGATGATCAGCGCTTTGCAGCGCGAAGACCAGATGTCTTGATATTTGAAACACCAGTAATGACAGAAGATATGACACTTGCAGGAGATATTTTAGCTAAGCTACAAGTGGCAACAACAGGTACTGCTGCAGATTGGGTTGTAAAAGTTATAGATGTTTATCCGGCAGATGCTAAGGATACAGAAGAAACACAAGACCACCTTAAGATGAGTAATTACCATATGATGGTTAGAAGTGAAGTGTTAAGAGGTAGGTTTAGAAACAGTTTTGAGCAACCGGAACCGTTTGTGCCAAACCAAAAAACTCCAGTTACTATAAAGCTACAAGATGTACACCATACCATAAAGAAAGGTCATAAACTACAAATACAGGTACAGAGCACGTGGTTCCCTTATATTGATTTAAATCCGCAGACTTACGTAGACAATATTTTTGAGGCGAAAGCTTCAGACTTTAAGACACAAACACATTCTGTTTTTGGAGATAGTGCAATTGAGTTTTCAATATTAAATTAATTTATGAATAAATATATAATAGGCGCAACGCTAGTCGTTGCGCTTTTCTCTTGCAAACAAAATTCAGAACCTATTTCTGAAGAAACAATAGCAACAGAAAGTAAAAAGGCAAATGATTTTTTTGAAGCCTCATTTAAAGAAGATGTTTCAATTAGCCCTATGCTTCAAACACAATTAGGAGTAAAAACTAATTATGGAGAATGGGATGATTTTTCTAACCAAGCAGAAGCAAAAGAACTTGAGAGAGCAAAAAACAGGTTGGCTTATTTAAATGACAGCCTAAATGTAAACGCTTTAAATAAGGAAACTGCACTTAGCTACACATTATACAAACAAGATTTAGAGCATACTATTGAAGATTATGCGTTTAGATTATACAATTATCCTGTTAATCAAATGCACGGTATGCATGCCGAAATTCCTGCATTCCTTATCAATATGCATAGTATAAACTCTGTTGAAGATGCAGAGGCTTATATTTCTAGGTTAAAAGGTTTAGAAAAAGTATATGCAGACGTTTCTGAAAACTTAGGAATTCGTGAAACTAATGGAATAATGCCTCCAAAGTTTGTTTTCGAGAAAGTTATAGGAGATAGTAAGAATCTAATTAAAGGAAGACCTTTTGAAAAGAGTAACGAAGTAAGTGCGTTAATGGAAGATTTTACGACCAAAGTAAATACACTTTCAATATCTAAGGATGAAAAAGAGGATTTATTAAATAAAGCAGAAAAAGCACTTACAGAACAAGTAAGACCAGCTTTTGAGGGTTTAATTTCTACAATGCAGGACCAACAACAAAGAGCTACAGTTGAAAATGGTGTATGGAAATTCCCTAAAGGAGATCAATTTTATAATTTAGCACTTAAAAGAACTACCACTACTAGTCTCACAGCAAATGAAATACATGAGATTGGATTAAATGAAGTTGCTCGTATACACAAGGAAATGGAGCAAATTATGCAAGATGTAGGTTTTAACGGTACATTGCAGGACTTCTTTAAGTTTATGCGTGAAGATGAAAAGTTTTACTATAAAAATACGGTAGAAGATAAGCAAGCTTATAAAGATAAGGCTACAGCAATCATCAATACCATGAAAGGTACTTTGGATAAATTGTTTAATACAAAGCCTAAAGCAGAACTCGTAGTAAAGGCAGTGGAGCCATTTAGAGAAAAAAGTGCAGGTAAAGCCTTTTACCAACAGCCAGCTATAGATGGATCTAGACCTGGCACTTATTATGTTAACCTTTATGATATGAGTGCTATGCCTACCTACCAAATGGAAGCTTTAGCATACCACGAAGGCATACCTGGTCACCACATGCAAATTGCAATATCTCAAGAACTAGAAAACATACCAGCTTTTAGAAAGCATAGTTTTTACACAGCTTATGTAGAAGGTTGGGCATTATATTCAGAATATATACCCAAAGAAGTAGGGTATTATAAAGATCCTTATTCAGATTTTGGTCGTTTAGCCATGGAATTGTGGCGCTCTTGCCGTTTAGTTGTAGATACGGGTATACACGCTAAGAAATGGACACGTGAAGAAGGTATCGAGTATTATAAAAAGAATACACCAAATGCAGAAAGCGACTGTATAAAAATGGTTGAACGTCATATAGTAATGCCTGGCCAAGCAACCGCTTACAAAGTTGGAATGAATAAAATATTAGAATTAAGGAACTTATCTGAGGAAAAGCTAGGAAGCAATTTTGATATTAAAGAGTTTCATGATATTATACTTAAAGACGGTGCATTACCGTTAGATATTCTAACTCAAAAAGTAGAAGCTTGGATAGCCAGCAAATAAATAGCCATACCAATTGTATGGTTCAACCATACATATGATAGGGTTTAAAATGTTGGTATGTAACAGTTTGTATATATTTTTGTAGTGTAAGATTTAAAATAAGAATCTTATTTAGTTAATTTGATTACAATTTAATACAATATAACTCTAACAAATATCATTATTATGAAAAAATTACTTTACACTTTCGCTCTTACAGTATTCGCATTCTCATTCGCAGCTTGTGAAGCAGATGAATTACCACAAGACGTTGACAACGGTGTAGGAGATCAGGTACAAGTACCTGCAGACAGAGAAGATGAAGGACTATAATAGTTTTTACATTTAAAAAAATAAAAAAGCCTTTGAATAATTTTCAAAGGCTTTTTTATTGGTTTTAGATATATTTGAACTCTGTATGAAATATAAATATTACATATATCTAATTTTATTCTTTTTACTCTCTTGTTCTGAGGGATTTGATTTTCATGAAAAGAATTTAGCAGTAAATGATAGCCTTAAATTTTATATTGATGAATACAAAAGACAAGATTTAACTGACCAACAGAAAAACAATATACTGTTAAAAGCTTTTAAATTTGCTGAACAAATAAATTCAGATTCATTAAAAAATAATTACTACAAAAGAATTTCATATCAGTTTTATAAATTAGGTGATACTTCCAACTTTTTAAATGTAAACAATAAAGGGGTTGAGCTTTCTGAAAAAATAAATGATTCCACAACGCTAGCAATTTTATTATGGGATGCTGCAACTTATTATAGAGATAAACAACTCAAAAACAAAGAAGCTTACGAACGTTATTTTAAAGCCAAATCTATATTCGAAGATTTAGGGAATGATTATAATGCTGCTAAAATGTTACTTAACATGGCAATCATTCAAACTAATGTAAGGGATTACATAGGTAGTGAGAATACAACGATTACAGCCATAAATAAATTTGAACCTTTAGGTAAGCAACAGTATTTATATAGCTGTTATAACAATATTGGTATCATTAATAATGAGTTGGAAGAATATCAAGATGCATTATACTATCACCGTAAAGCTTTAAAAACATTAGATAGGTTTGAAAGTGATCCTACTTTAAAGGCTGTGTCTCTTAATAATATTGGTGTTGTTTATAAAAATAAGGGTAGTTATGATGATGCAATTACATCATTTAATCAAGCCTTAACGGTTGATAGCTTATTCTATAAAAATACAATTCTTTACTCTGCGCTATTAGATAATATTGCCTTCTCTAACTTTAAGAGCGGTAATAATGCAGAGATCCCATACCTTTTTTACAAAGCAAAACAAATAAGAGATAGTATAAAGTTTGATCCTGGTATGATAGAAAGCAGGTTAAATTTATCTGATTACTTTTTGGGAGAAGGAGATTATGATAAGGCGTTAAGTTATGCCAAAGAAGCAAAAAAACTTTCAGAAGAATCAAACTATACAGATGATATACTAGCATCCTTACTCAAGTTGTCTAAATTAGATACGCTTAATGCTAGAGCTTATGCAAATAGGTATATAGTTTTATCAGACAGTTTGCAAGCTCAAGAACGTTTAATGCAAAATAAATTTGCGAGAATTAGGTATGAGACAGATGAGTATATAGATAAGAACAATGCGTTAAGCGAGCGAGTTAGAAATATTACTATAAGCTTATTAATTGCTTTGGTGGTTTTTGGGTTACTATTCGTTATAAAGAGTCAATTATCTAAAAACAATCAACTTAAGTTAGAACGCGAACAACAGTTAGCAAATGAGCAGATTTATAATTTAATGATAGATCAGCAAAATAAAATCTCAGAAGGAAGAAAACGTGAAAAACAGAGAATTTCTAAAGAACTCCATGATGGTGTTTTGGGAAGTTTATTTGGTACTCGTTTAAGCTTAGGGAGTTTAAATACAAAGCATGATGAAAGTGCAATTAATAACAGGCAAAACTATATAGATAGGTTAAAGGAAATAGAAGAGGAGATACGAAGTATTTCTCATAACCTACAAAGTAAGGTGTTAAAAGAGGAACAGGTTTTTACTTCTTTAATTGAAGAGCTTTTGGAAATACAATCTAAAGCCGGAAACTTTAATTATGCTATACAAACTCAAACCGATTTAGATTGGGATATGGTAGATGGTAAGGTTAAAATTAACATTTACAGAATACTACAGGAAGCCATACAGAACATAAATAAATATGCAGATGCTACCGAAGTTTTGCTTACCTTTAATGCCAATCAAAATCACATTAAAGTTACTATTGAGGATGATGGTGTAGGTTTTAATGTTCAGAAAAAATCACAAGGAATTGGTTTGTCAAATATGACATCAAGAGTTAAGGATTTGCAGGGAACAATAAAAATCACTTCAGAACTTTCTAAAGGAACTTTAATAGAGGTTACAGTCCCTAAAACCAATTATTTTGACAAAAAAACGGCTTAAACTCCTTATTGTAGATGATCATCCTATGATTATCGAGGGCTATAAGAATGCTCTCCAAGATATGTCATCAGATGATTATGAACTTATCATAGAATCTGCTCAAGATTGTGATGAAGGTATGGAGAAGATTCAAAACTCTACAACCGGCACACCATACGATATTATATTTTTAGATATACAGCTGCCTCCATCTAAAGATGGCAGAATATTATCTGGCGAAGATTTAGGATTACGAGCAAACAGGTTATCACCGTCTTCTAAGCTTGTGTTCTTAACTATGTTTAATGATAATTACCGTATTCATAGTATTCTTAAAAATGTGAACCCAGACGGCTTCTTAGTAAAGAGTGATGTAAACTCATCTGAGTTGGTAAAGGCTTTTGATACAATAAATAACGATCCTCCATATTATAGTAAATCTGTTAAGCAGTTTATAAGAAATGACATGACAAATAGAAATGTTATAGATGAGCTGGATAGAAAAATATTATTTCATCTTTCTAAAGGTGTTCAAACAAAAGACTTACCAGAATATGTTTCACTTTCTATTAATGCAATAGAAAAGCGAAAGAAATCTTTACGAAAACTGTTTGATATTAGCACAAGGAACGATGTTTCTCTTATCCAAAAAGCTAAAGAACAGGGTTTTCTTTAAAATTTTAATTAAAAAATTAAATAGTATGGTTCAGCCATAACTATGTTAAGGGTAAAATCACTCTTAACACTCAACATCCTCGTATTTTTACATCAGATTAATTGTTAGAGTCTATTTATAGATGAAGTTTAAATAGAGTGGAGAATAAATCCAACTAAGCACATTGGTTAAACAATGTTCGAAATAGGAAATTTATTTTGCCCCAAATTAGGATTTAACTCCACTCTTTTGAACAAAATTTACCTCTTTGAAAACTAAAAGTATTTTAAATGAAATAACATAGCTTACTGTATTTATAGCTACTGTAGATTTCAACTAAATTTTGAAGTACCAATTTTAAGAAAAAATAGAATGCTCCAAATTCTAACAGGCCTCAAGTTGTTGACCGCACTTAACCTGTAAAGATTTATATACTTTAGAGTATATAATACGTGATGTATTAACCAACATAAACACGTTACAATAGCCACTCGGAGCATTCTTTTTTTATTTTCACTACTTTTAAAGAAAACAAGCACACATGCTCATAAAAGTATTTGGTAGTGCAGTCTTTGGCGTAGAGGCTACAACTATCACCGTAGAGGTTAATGTTGACAAAGGCATTGGTTATCATTTAGTAGGTCTTCCAGATAAAGCAATTCAAGAAAGTAGTTATCGTATAGCAGCAGCATTAAAAAATGTAGGCTACAAACTTCCAGGTAAAAAAATCACCTTAAATATGGCTCCTGCAGATATGAGAAAGGAAGGATCTGCGTACGACCTAACCTTAGCATTAGGAATCTTAATTGCATCGTCTCAAATAAAAGCAGAACAAATAGCAAAGTATATAATTATGGGAGAGCTTTCGTTAGATGGCTCTTTACAACCCATAAAAGGCGCATTACCTATTGCTATAAAAGCTAGGGAAGAAGGCTTTGAAGGTTTTATATTACCTAGTCAAAATGCAAAAGAAGCTGCTATTGTAGATGGCCTAAAAGTGTATGGTGTGGATAACATATCTCAGGTAATCGACTTTTTTGATAAAGACATTAAACTTGAGCAGACTATTATTGATACGCGAAAAGAATTTTACAAAACATTGGATCATCCAGAATTCGATTTTGCCGATGTAAAGGGACAAGAATCAATTAAACGCTGTATGGAAATTGCAGCTGCTGGTGGTCATAATATAATTCTTATAGGTCCGCCAGGTTCTGGAAAAACCATGCTATCAAAACGTTTGCCATCTATCTTGCCGCCAATGTCTTTAAAAGAAGCTTTGGAAACAACTAAAATTCATAGTGTTTCTGGTAGAATGAGAGAGCATTCTGGTTTAATGGCAGAGCGACCATTTAGAAGTCCACATCATACTATTAGTGATGTTGCTCTTGTAGGTGGTGGTGCGTACCCGCAACCAGGAGAAATTTCTTTATCTCATAATGGTGTATTGTTTTTAGATGAGTTACCAGAATTTAAACGAAGTGTTTTAGAAGTAATGAGGCAGCCTCTTGAAGATAGGGAAGTTACTATCTCGAGAGCTAAATTTACAGTAACCTACCCATCAAGTTTTATGTTGGTTGCCAGTATGAATCCTAGTCCTGGCGGTTATTTTAATGATCCAGATGCGCCGGTAAGTTCTTCTCCGGCAGAAATGCAGCGTTACTTAAGTAAAATTTCCGGACCATTATTAGATAGAATAGATATTCATATTGAAGTTACACCTGTGCCTTTTGAAAAACTAACAGATGCTAGAAAAGCAGAAAGTAGTGTTGAAATAAGAAAACGTGTAACCAAAGCTAGAGAAGTGCAAACTGAGCGTTTTAAAGATTTAGAAACTATACATTATAATGCCCAAATGGGAGTACGTCAAATTAGAGAGTATTGCAAACTAGATGAAGCCTCGATGCAGTTGTTAAAATCTGCAATGGAGCGTTTAAACCTATCTGCAAGGGCGTACGATCGTATTCTTAAAGTTGCAAGAACTATTGCAGACCTAGAAGCTTCAGACGAGGTTACAGGTACACATATTTCAGAAGCCATACAATACAGAAGTCTTGATCGTGAAGGTTGGTTAGGCTAGCTATTATTTCTTATTTTTAGAACGTAATTTATACACAACTATGAAGCATCTTTGTTCACTAGCATTATTACTTGTAATTTTTAGCTGTAAGAAGTCTACTACAGATTTAAATAATTCAACTTCCGAAACAGATACAACCTCTATTATAGATGATGTTGCTGGTACTCTAGAGGATGAGCCTGTAGTGCTAACGTTGGAGCAAGCTAACAATCTTGCTAAATTACCATTGTCTTGTGTTAATACAGAATATCCAAATAAATTAGGGCAAACCTTGGCAAGTAAAGCAGATATAGCGCAACCTAATGAGCTTCACCCAGCATTTTATGGTTGTTTTGATTGGCATTCATCTGTACATGCGCATTGGTCTATGGTATCTTTGTTAAAACAATTCCCAGACTTAAAAAAAGCGGAAGCTATAAAAGAGACGCTTCAGAGTAACTTATCTAAGGAGAATATTATAGCTGAGGTAGAGTATTTTAAAAAAGAACACAATAAATCTTATGAGCGTACATATGGATGGGCTTGGGTTTTAAAGCTCTCTGAAGAATTACACACTTGGGAATCTCCTATGGCAAAGGAGTTAGAAGAAAATCTAAAACCGCTTACTAATTTAATTATTGAGCGCTATAAGGAGTTTTTACCAAAGTTAAATTACCCTATTAGAGTTGGTGAACATACAAACTCGGCTTTTGGTATTTCATTTGCATTAGATTATGCTAAAGCAACCGAAAATGAAGAGTTTGCAAAGCTCCTGAAAGTAAGGTCTAAAGATTTTTATCTAAATGATAACTCTTGTCCTATAACTTGGGAGCCTAGCGGCTATGATTTTTTATCGCCTTGTCTTGAGGAAATAGATGTTATGAGGCGAGTACTGCCAAAAGAAGCTTTTTTGCTTTGGATGCAAGACTTTATGCCGCAATTATTAAATAAGGATTTTACTTTGGCTGTTGGCGAGGTTTCAGACCGTATGGATGGTAAACTTGTGCATTTAGACGGTTTAAACTTTAGTAGAGCTTGGGTGTTGTATGGTTTAGCAAAGCAATACCCACAAAAATTTGGGCATTTAAGAGCTTTAGCTAATCAACATGTAAATCATTCGTACCCTAACTTAGTGGGAGATTCTTACGAAGGTGGTCATTGGTTAGGAAGCTTTGCTATATATGCTTTGAATACTTCGAAAATGGAATGAAAAAATTCCTAGATAACATAGGTCCTTCAGTTGTATTAACCGCTGCATTTATTGGTCCTGGTACAATTACAGTATGTACATTGGCTGGTGTTAATTTTGGATTTTCATTATTATGGGCTTTGTTAATAGCAATTTTCACGTGTATTATACTACAAGGTATGACTACACGGTTAGGAATAGTTACGCAACGTGGTTTATCTGATGTAATAAAAGATCAACTCAAGTCTCCTTATGTAAAATGGCCTGTTATAGTCCTCATTTTTTCTGCAATAGTAATAGGAAATGCAGCTTATGAGGCTGGTAATATTAGTGGTGCTTCACTAGGGTTACAAGGTATTTTTCCTTCGTTAGTTTCAGATAGCTATAATAAAGGAGCTTTACTTATAGGTATAATAGCTTTTGTATTGCTTTATTTCGGAAACAATAAGCTGTTGGAGCGCACCTTAATAGCGTTGGTGGTAATTATGAGTATTTCATTTATTATCGCTATGGTAATTACAGGACCTAATCTTATTGATGTTTTAAAAGGGCTTTTAGTGCCAAATTTAACTTCAGACAATATTTTAACTGTTGTCGCTTTGTTGGGCACCACTGTAGTGCCTTATAATATTTTTTTACACACTGCTTTAGTTTCAGAAAAATGGAAAGACACAACATCGCTTTCTTGGGCTAGAAAAGAATTAATTGTAGCCGTCTTGGTTGGTGGCGTGGTTTCTATGTCTATATTAATTTGCGCAGCATCTTCAGGACTAACAAAGGTAAATGCAGTGACAGATTTAGCAGAAGGCCTAGCGCCTTTATTTTCTAGCTTTGCATCGTTAGTTGTAAATATTGGTTTAATTGCTGCAGGTATAACATCTGCAATTACTGCACCGCTTGCGGCAGCCTACGTAGCAAAAGGTTGTTTTGGTTGGGAAAAAGCACAAACGTCCTATAAGTTTAGATTGGTTTGGATGTTTATTCTGCTTACAGGTATATTTTGTTCGTCATTAAAGATAAATCCTATCGAAATTATAAAGTTTGCACAAATAACCAATGGTATAGTGCTTCCGTTGGTAGCCATTCTCTTATTATGGTTGGTAAATAATAAATCTTTATTGGGATCTTATAGAAATAATACTTTACAGAATATTTTAGGGGTATTAATAGTAGGATTAACTGTTGTTTTGGGAGTTAAGTCTATACTTAAAGTTATTGAGGTGTTATGATAACAATAGATATTAATTGTGACTTGGGAGAAGGTGGTTTGTATGATCATAAACTTATGCCATTAATTACGTCTTGCAGTATTGCATGTGGAGGTCATTTTGGTAATATAGATACTATGAACTCTGCTGTAGTTTTGGCCAAGCAACATCAGGTTAAAATTGGAGCACATCCTTCTTATCCGGATCACCAAAATTTTGGTCGGGTATCATTTAAAGACATGCCAAAACAAGACCTTAAAGACTCTCTCCTAAATCAGCTCCAAACATTAAATGATATTGCTAATTTTCATAACTATCCATTAACTCATATAAAGCCTCACGGAGCACTTTACAATGATGCTAATGTGGATGAGCCAATAGCAAAATTAATTATTGAAACAGTCCAAAAGTTTAACTCTGAAATTCCAATTTTTGTTTCACCAGAATCTATCATATCAAAAATAGGTAAGGGAAAAATTGATATGATTACAGAAGGTTTCGCAGATAGATCTTATAATACAGATTATACTTTAAAATCAAGAAAATTAGATGGTGCAGTTTTAAAATTGAAAGAAGAGGTGTTGCGTCATGTATTGCAAATTGTAAAATACAATAGAGTAGAAGTGTCAAAAGATTCATTTATTCCAATTACAATTGAAACGCTTTGTATGCATAGTGATACTGAAAACTCAGTTAAGTTACTTGATGATTTGTATAAATTTCTAATAGAAAATTCAATTAAAATTGAACCTTATGGACATTGAAAATATTCTTATAAAACAGTATTCTCAACGTTCAATATTACTTACTTTTGAACAACCTGCAGATGAAAACCTGCTTAAAAAGCTTGTTAGATGTAGGCAAATTATCAATGAAAAATATTTTAAATCTATACTTTATATAAATTTAGGATATAACTCATTATTAATAAATTACGTATCAACTATAGATAAGTTCTATGATCTTAAAAATACGCTTTTAGAGTTAATAAGTGAAGCTAAGCTTAGTGGTGTCTCACAACAACATAAGATTTTGTTGCCAGTATGTTATGATGAGAGTTTTGGACTAGATTTAGAAGAGCTTTCAGAACACACAAATTTGTCACCTAAGGAAATTGTTAAGCGACATTCTTCTACTGAGTATTTGATTTACTTTTTAGGTTTTTTACCAGGCTTTCCTTACTTACTAAATTTAGGCAGCTCTTTATATTGCCCTAGAAAATCTTCTCCTAGGCAAAACGTATTAAAGGGTTCAGTAGGAATTGCAGGACAACAAACCGGAATTTATCCACAAGAATCTCCTGGTGGTTGGCAAATTATAGGGAACTGCCCAATAAGTATATTTGGGAATTATTGGCAAAATTACTCTCCGTTTTCTATCGGTGATAAATTACAGTTTTACAGTGTAAGTTTAGATGAATATCATCAAATAAAACACGATTTTGAGACGCATAATTTTAATCTTAAAAAAGAAAAAGTTGGCTAAACTAAGTGTTATTTCATCTGGTATTTATAGTTCTGTTCAAGATTTAGGACGTTATAATTTTACACATTTAGGCGTCCCAATAAGTGGTGTTTTAGATACATATTCTTCTCAATTTGCAAACTTACTTTTAGGTAATACAGCAACAGATGCTGTAATCGAAATAACCTTTTCTGGTGCTACTTTTTCATTTAACGCACCAACTCAAATTGTAATTTCAGGAGCAAGAACAACCGTTAAAGTAAATGATAAGAGTTTTGATCAAGATCAAGTAATTTCAGTAAAAAAGAATGATGTCTTAAAAATTGGCAAATGTACATTGGGGTTTAGAACTTACTTAGCTATTACAGATGGTTTCAAAACAAAAGAGTTTTTAGGCAGTCGTAGTTTTTATAAACCTGTTAGTGAATTTTCAACGTTAAGTGACAATGATGAGTTAGAGTATAACGATTATACCACTCAGGAGACTGTGCAACAATCTTCTGTTAAGTTTCAAGAATCTTATTTGTCTGAAACAACTATAAACGTTTATAAAGGTGTAGAGTTTGATTTGCTTACAGATAGTGTTAAAGTGCAGTTAGTAAATCAATTAACTATAAGTGCTACAAGTAACAGAATGGCATATCAATTTGATGAAACAATACAATGTTCTGTTTCAGATATTTTAACAGGACCTGTTTTACCGGGAACAGTGCAGCTTACACCAAGTGGAAAACTAATTGTGTTAATGTGAGATTGTCAAACTACTGGTGGTTACGCTAGAGTATTGCAAGTATCTGAAGATGGATTAAATTGCTTAGCTCAAAAGCCCTTAGGTAGTAAGATAAAGTTTCAAATTGTAGACTTTTAACTTACCTATGTCCATTTTAATACACTTTTAATCCATTTTAATTTATTCTTGTAAGGTGCGTATTTTAAAGGGATGTCTATCCAAGTTCCTCTTTTAACTACAGATTTTTTGTGAGAAAATGTTTCAAAAGAACGCTTGCCGTGATAAGCTCCCATACCACTTTGACCAACGCCTCCAAAGGGCAAATTTTTATTTACAAAGTGAACAATGCTGTCATTTTTAACACCACCGCCAAAACTATATTTTTTTAATAATTTATCAGCAAAAGCTTTTTGTTCTGCAAAGACATAAAACGATAAGGGTTTGTGGTAATGAGATACATACTTGTGTATATCTTCTTCTGTAGTATAAGATATAATAGGAAGTATAGGCCCAAAAATTTCAGTCTCCATAGCATTACTGTTTAATGCTGGTTCATCTAAAAGTGTAGGGCTAATGTATAAATCTTCTTCATTGGTTGTGCCACCACAAATTAGTTTTGAGTCTTTAAGCATCTTGCTAAGTCGCTCAAAGTTTCCTTTGTGGCTAATTCTAGCAAAATCTGGAGATTGCTCTGGATCACTGCCATAAAACGCTTCAATTTCTTTTTTAAGTGCCGTAACTAATACTTTTTTAATACTTGCATGTACTAATATATAGTCTGGAGCAATACAGGTTTGGCCTGCGTTAATAAATTTACCCCAAACCAATCGCCTTGCTGTCGTTGCTATCTTAGCACTTTCATGAACTATGCAGGGATTTTTACCACCTAACTCTAAAGTGACAGGTGTTAAATGCTCTGCACAAGCTTTAGCAACAATAGTTCCTACTCTAACACTACCAGTAAAAAATACATAATCCCAAACTTTAGAAAGTAATTCTTGTGATACATCTTTATCGCCTTGTACAACGGTTACGTGCCCTTTATCAAACACTTTAGCTATAATACTAGAAAGAATATTAGCAGTATGTGGTGTAAGTTCGCTAGGCTTTAAGATAACGGTGTTTCCCGCAGCAACAGCACCAATTAATGGCGCAATGGCTAGTTGAAAAGGATAATTCCAAGGTGAGATAACTAATGTGTTGCCATATGGCTCTTTATAAATATAAGCTGAAGACGGAAAGTTAAGTAGGGAAGATGTTACCTTTTCTGTTTTACTCCAAGATTTTAAATTACTTATAAATTCATCTAGCTCTTTTAGTATGATAGAGGTTTCAGTAATTACTGCTTCAAAATATGGCTTTTTAAAATCTAAGTGTAACGCTTCACAGATGGCGTTTTCTTGAGCAGTTATTTCTTTGCGCAACTTCTTTAATGCAGCTAACCTGAAGGAAATAGGAAGTGTTGCTCCAGTTTTAAAATACTGTTTTTGTGCGTCTACAACGTTGGTAATATTCATATATTAAATTTAGTAAAGAGAATCTCTCATCTTAAACCTTAAGATTTCATTATATGTAAATTGCTCTACATTATCATTAGTTTGCATTAACAGCATAATATTTTCTGCAAATCGATTAATATCGTTCTCAGAAAGTACAGGTCTTATAAAGTTAATATCAGCTTCAAATTTATTTTTAGAATAATGTCTTTGCAATGCATCTTTTCGCATCTGTTTTGTAATAATAATATCTTTAATCTGTGAATTGAGTTTCAGATCACTAGTAATAGTTTCCACCAATTCATCTTCAGGATTGCTATAAATTTTTATAGCACTAAGAGGTAATTCTAATCCTAATATTTCACGATTAGAAGCTATTTTAGCACCGCTATTTGTGGTTCTCCAATTATTCCAATTTGCCTCTAAGCCACCAATTGGTATAATGCTTACCCACATTTTAAATGAAGTAGGTATGTAGTTATTATCTAAAATCCAAAGATAGCTGTCGCCAGGTGTTGTACCTCCAGAAGTGTAAGTAACTAAAAGTGCTTTGTTGCCGTTATCTAATGTAATAACCTGTCTGCTTGTTCCTTCATCAAATATTTTAAAAGGTGCCAATACCCAAAACGAATCGTTATTAAAGTGTTTTAGTGCTCTATTTATAGCACTCTCACGCTTTTCACCTTGTATGGTGAGGCCATCTTTAAAAACATTACTTTGTGATGTGTCTATTAAATTGAGATTTACTTTATAATCTTCCCAAGTGCATATTGCTAACTGTGCTCTTTTGTCAAGTTTGTAGGATGTTTTTCTAAAACTCCACTCTACGTATCTAGCTTCCAGGTAGTCTGGTTCATTTATAGCATTTAAAACCTTACACGCTAATGCATCTGCCTCTTTTCCACTTTTTCCCTTAGGAAGTGGCTCATTGTATAACGCATAAATTATAGCAAAGCCAATAATTAGCAAGACTATTATTATACCTATAAACTTGAGTAAGACACTGAAGAATTTTCGCATGACTTATAGAATTTCTGTATTTTAGAAGCTTAAAGATAATGACAAATGAGTAAACAAATTTTAGGAATAGGTAGTAGAATTAATCACGAAGAATTAGGCTTTGGTGTTGTTACCAATGTAGATGCATCTCAATATTGGGTTACTTTTCAAAAGGATGGTGTTGAGACCATTCCGCTAGATGATAACTTTGAAGTAATTGAAGCTATAGAAGACGAGTTAGATACTGTAAGTTTTTACGAGGTAGAACGAAGCTTAAGGTCTATTTTAAAACAGTACAGTGATGTTTCTGAAATAGTGCCTATTGCAGATAAGTATAAAAAAGGTACAATGACCTTGTATCCTGAAGACCGTACAATGTCCTCAAAAGACATTCCTATTAGTACATTCTTTCATAAAATAGTCTTGTTAAGAGATAGGCTGAGAGTTATGGAACAAAAGATTAACGCCCATAAAGGTTTAGATGATCAAGATAAGGTAGACTTGCAACAATATATTACAAGAATTTACGGAAGTCTTACCACGTTTAATGTACTGTTTAAAAATAAAAGTCAGCATTTTAAAGGAGAAGGAAAAAGCTAGAAACCAGCATAGTGTCACTAAGATTAAAACTTTGAGACTAAATATTTTGTAACATTTTATTTAAGCTACGTACTTATAAATGTAATCAATCAAAAAACAATCATATTATGAATGCACATGAAATAGACTACCATATTTACGGTGAAGAAATGCAATATGTCGAAATAGAGTTAGACCCTCAAGAAGGTGTAATTGCAGAAGCCGGTAGTTTTATGATGATGGATAGCGGTATTAAAATGGATACCATTTTCGGTGATGGCTCTGAACAAAACAAAGGATTTTTAAAAAGTATTTTGGGAGCAGGAAAGCGCCTACTTACTGGAGAAAGTCTTTTTATGACTGCTTTTTATCATGCAGAAACTGCTGGAAAAAAACGCTTAAGTTTTGCATCTCCATATCCCGGAAAAATATTACCTATAGACCTTAGCCGTTTTGGCAATAAATTTATTTGCCAGAAAGATGCATTCTTATGTGCGGCTAAAGGTGTTAGTGTAGGAGTGGAGTTTAGTAAAAAACTAGGAAGAGGATTTTTTGGTGGCGAAGGTTTTATTATGCAAAAATTAGAAGGTGATGGTATGGCCTTTGTCCACGCAGGAGGAACAACTGCTCAAAAAGAACTAGCGCCAGGAGAAACTCTTAAGGTTGATACAGGTTGTATTATTGGCTTTACTAAAGATGTGAATTACGATGTAGAGTTTGTAGGCGGAATAAAAAACTCATTATTTGGTGGCGAAGGTTTATTTTTTGCAACACTTACAGGTCCTGGAACTGTGTATGTACAATCTTTACCATTTAGTAGGCTGGCAAGTAGAGTATGGGCTGCAGCACCACAAGGTGGCGGTAAAGATAAAGGAGAAGGAAGTATACTTGGTGGTTTAGGTAACTTGATAGATGGTGACAACAGATTTTAAGTATTCAATTTATTAACAATCGTTTACAATGTAATTTTTTTGTACTATATTTAAGTAATCTAAATAAGACGCCTATAAAAAACCACTACCTACCTAACTAAAAACTAATGTATTATGGCGAGAGCTATGTTTGAATACACTAAAACAATCCTTAATAAGGTTAGTTTTGATGTACAGTTGTTCTGCAAGGAAGTTCAGAAGGCAATTAAAAGGCTATTACCTCATGAGATTGAGGAATTAAAATTATTTATAGAAGGACTTACCAAGGACAATCCAAATTTAAATCAGTGTTTGATTTATCTTACACCATAAAAAAATCCCGCATTATGCGGGATTTTTTATTTTGTATAAAAGAGCAAAATCTTATTTAGATATAGGACTTATTATCTGAACATTTTGAAATGTAATTGCACCTTTTACAACTCCTGCAATTACAGATTGTAATGCTTCAATTATTTGCATTTTAAGTTCGCTCTTATGATATATAATACTTACCTCTCTAGCCGGAATAGGATCTGTGAACATTCTTAAATGAGATTTGTCTTGGACCCTTAAATCTAAAGTATGTAGGTAAGGCAACAACGTCATACCCAAACCTTCATTAGAAAGTTTTATTAACGTCTCAAAACTACCGCTTTGTAAGCTAAAACGGTCTTCCTCATACCTATCTGCCATTTTACACAGGTTTAAAATACCATCCTTAAAACAATGACCATCTTGTAATAACAAAATATCTTCAACATCTAAATCTGTAGGATCAATTTTAATTTTTCCTTGTAATCTATGGTTGTTAGGAACATAACCTACAAATGGTTCAAAGTATAAAACTCGTTCCTTAATTTCTTCATCTTCTAATGGTGTTGCAGCTATTGCAGCATCTATATGTCCTTCTTTTAATTGCTCAATTATAGCTTCTGTATGTAACTCTTCAATAGAGAGTTTCACTTTAGGATATTTCTTAGTAAAATTGCTAAGGAACATAGGTAATAGCGTAGGCATAATTGTAGGAATAACCCCAATTTTAAATTCGCCGCCAATGTAACCTTTTTGTTGGTCTACAATATCTTTAATACGATCACTCTCATTAACTATATTTCTAGCTTGAGCTACAATCTTTCTTCCCACATCGGTTAATTCGATTGGTTTTTTACCTCTGTCAAAAATTTGAATATCCAGTTCATCTTCAAGCTTTTGTATTTGCATACTCAACGTTGGTTGCGTTACAAATACTTTTTGTGCAGCTTTTGTGAAGTTCTGATGTTCTGCAACAGCAAGCACATAATTAAGTTGGGTAATTGTCATAATGATTGTTATAGACTTCAAAAATAAGAAAGCTATCAATAATACTTATGAAAAGCTATGTTAAGATTGGTGTTTTTCTATAGAAATAAATCAATTATAACAACAAATTTAAAATCGAATCGCAATTGATTGATTCTCTCTTCCAACAATAAACTTAGAATCTGACCAAACTGGAGGACCAAAAGACATGTCGTTGTTAGATGCGCCATAACTTTCTTTAGGCATTCCGTTTGTATTAAAATCCATAGTCCCATTTTCATTTTCATCATGAATAGCTAAAACAGCATATTCACCTTTAGCAATACCAGTAAACGTAGCTTTAATGTGACCATCTACAATCTTAGCTTGAAGCGATTTTACAGGCTTTAATTTCATAAAAGTGTCTTCACTATGAAGCGCAAGTAAAACCACACCATTGTCATTTTTAACGTTGTTAATAGTAACTTCTAAATTGGTAGTTTCGTTTTGAGCAGAACAAATGTTTCCGAATACTAGTAATAAAATAGCAAATGCAAGAGTTTTCATGAGTTGTTTTTTTAAATTATACCTGTAAATTTATAGTTTGCATTTTCATTGTTACATTTAAAATAACTCAGTTGTAAAATTTAAGGACTCAACTGTATATTTGGTTAGACAAGTATTAAATTAAGCAATAAGGCTATCCATTAATTTAAGATAGTTTTTTGTATTTGAGTTAAATGCGTTAAATGTTTTCTAAAGCCATTAAATATTATGGTTTGTATTATAATCTAAGTTAATTTTATAGCAAACTTATTACCCCAAATGAAACTATTAATAACAGGCGCTACAGGATTAATCGGAACACATGTTACAGCCGTTTGTCATGAGCGTGGTTATACTGTAAATTATCTTACAACAGATAAGGACAAAATTGAAAATAAGCCTAATCATAAGGGATTTTACTGGAATCCTAGGGAAGGTGAAATAGATGTTTCTTGTTTTGAAGGTGTAGACGCTATAATTAACTTAGTTGGGGCCAATATTGCAAAGCGTTGGACAGAGTCTTACAAAAAAGTGATTATAAAAAGTAGAACTGAAACTGCAGAACTTCTTTTAAAATCTTTATCTCAACGTGAGCATAACGTTAAGCATATTGTGTCGGCTAGTGGTATAAGTATTTATCCAAGTTCTCTCACCAAATTTTATACAGAAGAGCATAAAGAAGTTGATGATACATTTATTGCAGATGTTGTTGTTAAATGGGAAGCTGCTATTGATGCTTTTGAAACCATAGGAATAGATGTTGCAAAACTGAGAATAGGGTTAGTATTAGCCGAAGAAGATGGTGCATTACCTAAATTAGCACAGCCTGTTAAACTTGGTGTTGGTGCTCCTCTTGGGAGTGGAAAACAGTGGCAATCTTGGATTCATATAGACGATTTAGCGAGAATGTTTGTACACGTTGTAGACCAACATTTAGATGGTGTTTATAATGCAGCTACATCTAAGCCACAGACAAATAAGGAGATTACACAGTATATTGCAGAAACCCTTAACAAACCACTTTGGCTACCAAATATTCCAAAACCTGTTATAAAATTAATGTTGGGTGAAATGGCTACCGTAGTTTTAGGCAGCCAAATGGCTAGCAATCACAAAATAGCTTCAACTGGTTTTGTTTATGAATACCATCACATTAAATTAGCACTTGAAGACTTACTTAAAAATTAGTGCCTGCCTTTTAGTACAGCCTCAATATCCTTTAAGCTAAATCCTTTAGCTTTTAAAAGTATTAAATAGTGAAATAATAAATCTGCACTTTCATTTAGAAATAAGACGTCGTTATCATCTTTGGCTTCAATTACCGTTTCAACAGCTTCTTCGCCTACTTTTTGAGCTATCTTATTTATACCTTCATCAAATAATGAAACCACATAACTCTTAGCATCTTTACCACGTTGTTCTGGAGCAACTTCTGAAATTTCTTTACGTTCACTTATTATAGTTTCTAATTCTGAAAGAAATCCAAAATTCTGAACATTCTTCTCATTCCAGCAGGTATCACTTCCTTTATGGCACGTTGGCCCTTTAGGTTTTGCCTGAATTAACAATGCATCTTGATCACAATCTACCTTAATAGAAACTAATTCTAAAACATTACCACTTTCTTCGCCTTTTGTCCAAAGACGTTGTTTGCTTCGGCTAAAAAAAGTAACCTGCTTTAGTTCTTGTGTCTTTAATACTGCTTCATCATTCATATAACCAAGCATTAACACATTCTTAGTTTCAGAATCTTGTATAATTGCTGGAACTAAACCGTTTGTATATTTATCAAAATTAATTGTCATAGTTTATTCTATTTTTAATCGTCTTGCTTACTTTATTTTAAAATTTAGAGTCTTACAGCAATATTATCGGCTTGTAAGGCTTTCTTTAAATCAACAATTTCAATCTCTTTAAAGTGAAATACGCTTGCTGCTAATGCTGCATCACTTTTCCCTAAGTGAAAGGTGTCCTTAAAATGCTGAATACTTCCTGCACCACCAGATGCAATAATAGGTATAGTTAATTCTTCTGAAAGCTTACGTAACGCTTCATTAGCAAAACCATCTTTTGTACCGTCGTTATTCATTGAGGTAAATAAAATCTCACCAGCACCGCGCTGTTCAACCTCTTTAGCCCAAGTAAATAAATTGAGTTCTGTAGGTACTTTACCACCAACTAGGTGTACAATCCATTCGCCATTAACTTGTTTAGCATCAATAGCTACTGTTACACATTGACTCCCAAATTTAGCCGATAAGTCATTTATTAATTGCGGATTTTTGACTGCCGATGAATTAATTGAAACTTTATCTGCGCCATTTTGAAGCAAGATATCTACATCTTCAACACTTGAGATGCCACCACCAACAGTAAAAGGTATATTTACTTGTTCTGCAACTTGAAGGACAAGCTTAGCCAATGTTTTTCGTTTTTCTTCTGTTGCAGAAATATCTAGAAATACCAATTCATCTGCACCTTCAATAGCATAGCGTTTTGCGAGCTCAACAGGATCTCCAGCATCTCTTAGCCCAACAAAATTAACACCTTTTACAGTGCGGCCATCTTTTATATCTAAGCAAGGAATTATTCGTTTTGTTAACAAGGGATTAGGTTTTAGGGATTAGGAATTTGCCTCTTCTAATTTCTTAATTTGAATTTAAAATGAAGGATTCAAGTTGCTTTAAAGAGATTCTATTCTCATAAATTGCTTTACCAATTATGGTACCCTCACAACCAATTTCGGCTAATTTTGGAAGTTCATCAAATGTTGAGATTCCTCCTGACGCTATGAGTTTAAGATCATTTTCGGTTTCATTTAAAATACGCTTATATAAATTAAATGCTGGTCCTTCAAGCATACCATCTTTAGATATATCTGTACAAATTACATAGGATATACCTTTATTTTGATACTCATTTATAAAAGGAATTAAAGCTTTGTCACTTTCTTCTAACCAGCCAGAAACGGCAATCTTTTCATCCATGGCATCTGCACCTAAAATAATTTTATCTGCACCGTAGGTATTAATCCAAGACGTAAATGTTTCAGGGTTTTTAACGGCAATACTACCTCCAGTAATTTGTTTTGCACCACTTTCAAAAGCAATTCTCAAATCGTCATCGGTTTTTAGACCACCACCAAAATCAATCTGTAAAGAAGTGTTTGTGGCAATATTTTCTAAAACTTTGTGATTAACAATATGCTTAGATTTTGCACCATCTAAATCTACCAAATGCAAATATTTAATACCGTGATCCTCAAAACGTTTTGCCATGTCTAAAGGATCTTCACTATAAATTTTCTTAGTAGAGTAGTCGCCTTTACTCAATCTTACGCATTTACCTTCTATAATATCTATTGCTGGAATAATTCGCATATGTTATAGGTTTAAGAAATTTTTTAAAAGTTGTTCTCCATCATTACTACTTTTTTCAGGGTGAAATTGTACACCATAAAAATTGTCTTTTTGTAAAGCAGAACTATATTGTATTTGATATTCGCTTGTTGAAATAGTTTCAGTAGAAATAGGAGCGTAGTAGCTATGTACTAAATACATAAAACTATGCTCTGAAACTTGTTGAAACAACTCAGATTTTAAATTGGTAATTGTATTCCACCCAATTTGTGGCACTTTTACTAAGGTTGAATCGAATTTTAAAACATCAACATCAAAAATACCAAGACCTTCTGTTTGTCCTTCTTCAGTATAATTACACATTAACTGCATACCTAGACAAATTCCCAAGACAGGTTGTTTTAATGTAGGTATTAGTTTGTGCAAACCAGTTTCTTTCAGCTTCTTCATTGCAGAACTTGCTTCACCAACACCAGGAAATATAACCTTGTCGGCTTTTTTAATCGTTTCGGTATCATCAGACAAAATCGCCTCAACACCTAGACGTTTAAATGCAAACTGAAGGCTTTTTATATTGCCTGCGCCATAATTAATTATTACTAGTTTCATAATAAGTAAGAAGTATGAAGTGAAAGGTTTGAGGTTATTATTTTTGAATACATAGTATATCTATATTGTTTGTGCAGTTTTCATTGAATTAGCTATTAAAGCAGAAAGCTCGATAGATTCCTTTTACTTACAGCTTTTAAATTTAAAGAACACCTTTAGTACTTGGCAACACCATCTTTTCTACATCACGTTTTACTGCCATTTTAATACTTTTTGCAAATGCCTTGAAAATAGCTTCAATTTTATGATGTTCATTCTGGCCTTCTGCCTTTATGTTAAGGTTAGCTTTGGCACCATCACTAAAGCTTTTAAAGAAATGTATAAACATTTCGGATGGCATATCACCAACGTGCTCTCTGTTGAACTCTGCATCCCAAACAAGCCAGTTTCTACCTCCAAAATCTATGGCAACTTGAGCCAAACAATCATCCATAGGTAAACAGAATCCATAACGCTCAATACCCATTTTGTTACCTAATGCATTGGCAAACACTTCGCCTAAAGCAATGGCTGTATCTTCAATTGTATGGTGTTCATCTACTTCTAAATCGCCATCTACTTTTATATCTAAATCCATAGCACCGTGTCGAGCTAATTGATCTAACATATGATCGAAAAACTTTAGACCTGTATCTATATTACTATTTCCTTTTCCATCAAGATTAAGTGTTATGTTAATCTTAGTTTCGTTGGTGTTTCTAGTAATTTCATAGGTTCTGTTTTTTAATTTTAAAAACTCGTATATACGTTCCCAATCATTAGTTTCAATAGCAATATGTTGCTCCAGTTCTTTTTCTGAAGTTGAGATTTCGCCTGTTCCTAAATTGGTGTCGTCGTTTATGAAAATACCTTTAGAACCTAAGTTTTTAGCAAGTTCCATATCTGTAAGCCTATCACCTATGACAAAGGAGTTTTCTAAATCATAGTCTTCAGAAAAATACTCAGTGAGTAATCCTGTTCCTGGTTTTCTGGTATCTTTATTTTCGTGCGGAAACGTACGGTCTAAAAAGACTTTATTAAAGGTGACGCCTTCATTTTCAAAAGATGTCATAATAAAATTATGGACAGGCCAGAAGGTGTCTTCCGGAAACACATCTGTTCCTAAACCATCTTGATTAGTGATCATAACCAATTCGTAATCTAGTTCCTTAGCTATTTTTCCTAAAAATGTAAATGCTTTAGGGTAAAATATCATTTTCTCAAACGCGTCAATTTGCTCATCTACAGTTTCTTTAATGATTGTGCCGTCTCTGTCTATGAATAGTACTTTTTTCATATTCTGAAATATTTGCTCTGACTTTATTTTAGAGCTTATTTAAACTTTTTAACGATTGCCTTTTTGAATAATAAGTGAAGTATGAATCAAATTTGTAGAGAGACTATCTTGCACCGTTATCATTTCTTGACAATTTTATTTTAATTTACTTAATACGGTTAATAATTTCTCATTTTCAGAAGCTGTACCAACCGTAAATCGTAATGTTTTTTCACAAAGTGGTTGGGTACTTCTATTACGTATTACAATTCCGTTTTCAATAAGTTGCTTGTAGCGTTTATTAGCATCATCAACCTTCACCAGAATAAAATTTGCATCTGTTTTATAACTATGATTTATAAAGTTAATAGTGTTCAATTGGTTCATAAGCTTTTCTCTTTCAGAGATTAGTTTTGTTATTTCTAGTTGAACATTTTCTTCTTCTAAAATTCGTTTTAAAGCCACTTGCTGCGTTAATACGTTAACATTATATGGTGGTTTTATTTTGTTAAGAATAGAAATTATTTCTTCAGAAGCAAAGCACATACCCAATCTAATTCCTGCCATACCATAAGCTTTAGATAAAGTTTGAGTGACAATTAGATTTTGAAATTCTTGTAATCGAGTCGTCCAACTTTCAGCTTCAGCAAAATCTATATAAGCTTCGTCTATTACTACAATACCGTTAAAGCTACTTAAGATTGTTTCAATAGCTTTTGAAGCGATTAAGTTTCCAGTCGGATTATTAGGAGAGCAGATGAAGATAAGTTTTGTATTTGCATCTACTTCAGCCAAAATAGCATTAACATCTAACTGAAAATCATCTACAAGTAACACCTCTTTATTTTCTATTGCGTTGGTATTTGCCAACACTTTATACATACCGTAAGTAGGTGGCAATGTGATGATGTTATCACGATTTGGTTCACAAAATGCTCTAAAGATTAAATCTAAAACTTCATCACTACCATTACCTAATAGAATCTGATTTATAGGAACACGCTTAACAGAAGATAGCTGAGTCTTCAAATTTAATTGTTGTGGGTCTGGATACCTATTTACTTTGGTCTCAAAGGGATTCTCATTGGCATCTAAAAATACCATATCATCTTCAAAATCTGTAAACTCATCGCGAGCAGAAGAGTAGGCGCTCATCGCTTTTATATTCTCACGAACTAAAGTATCTAAGTTAAAATCTTTATTCATTGTCTAGAGATTTTAATCGTAATGTTACCGCATTTTTGTGTGCCTGTAAGCCTTCTGCTTCTGCCATAAGCTCAATAGCATTCCCAATGTTTTGGATACCGGTTTTAGAAATTTCCTGAAACGTCATACTCTTCATAAAACTGTCTAGGTTTACACCACTATATTGTTTGGCGTAACCATTTGTAGGTAACGTATGATTGGTGCCACTTGCGTAATCTCCTGCACTTTCTGGTGTGTAATTTCCAATAAATACTGAGCCTGCATTTTGAATACCATCTACAAAAAAGTCATTGTCTTTTGTACATACTATAAAGTGCTCAGGACCATAAGTGTTAATGAGATCTAATGCTTCTACATTATCTTTAACTAAGATAGATTTTGAATGTTTTATAGCAACTTCTGCAATATCTTTTCTTGGGAGTTCTTTAAGTTGATTTGATATTTCTGCCTCAACATCTTTTATAAGATCCATAGAGGTACTCACTAAAATAACCTGGCTGTCTTTGCCGTGTTCTGCTTGACTTAATAAGTCTGAAGCTACAAAAGCAGCATTTGCAGTATCATCTGCAACAACTAACAATTCACTTGGGCCTGCAGGCATATCTATAGCTACATTAAACTTGGTAGCCAATTGTTTTGCGACTGTTACAAATTGATTTCCTGGACCAAATATTTTATAAACTTTTGAGATAGACTTTGTACCGAAAGTCATACCTGCAATAGCTTGAATGCCACCAACTTTATAAATTTTAGAAATGCCACAAAGATTTGCGGTGTATAAAATAGCGGGATTAATTTTTCCTTCTTTATCTGGTGGCGTGCACAGCACAATCTCCTCACAACCTGCAATTAAGGCAGGAACAGCCAACATTAAAATGGTTGAAAAGAGTGGTGCTGTACCACCAGGAATATATAAGCCTACTTTTTGAATAGGTCTTTTTTCTTGCCAACAACGTACACCTTGCGTGGTTTCAACTTCTATTTTTTGGGTACGCTGTGCTTTGTGAAATACCTCTATGTTAGACTTTGCCAATGTAATGGCTTGTTTTAACTCTTCTGAAACAAGAGATTCTGATTCCTTAATTTCTAAGTTTGAAACTTCTAATTGATTTAGTTTAATGCCGTCAAAAAGTTCGGTATACTTTTTAATGGCTTCATCACCTTTAGAGTCAACCTCAGAAAAGATTTGTTTTACGGTGTCTTCAATATCTTCAACCGTTTGAGTAGGGCGTTTTAACAGGTCTTGCCAATCTTCTATTTTAGGATAGGATACAAACTTCATAATTACAAAACCATTTTTTCAATTGGTGCAACTAAAATGCTCTCTGCTCCAGCTTCCTTAAGATCATCAATTACTTGCCAAAATTCATTATCCTTAACAACAGAGTGTAAAGAACTCCAACCTTCTTTTGCAAGTGGTAAAACAGTTGGACTGTTCATACCTGGCAGGATACCTATAATAGTTTCAATCTTATCATTTGGAGCATTTAGCAATACATATTTAGAATTTTTGCCGTTTAAAACCGCACGCATTCTAAACTGTAACTTTTCTAACGTCTCTTTAGCTTCATTTGTTATTTTAGGTGAGACAGCTAACACTGCTTCACTTTTTAACATGACTTCAACTTCTTTCAAGTTATTTTTAAACAAGGTACTTCCACTAGAAACGATATCACAAATAGCATCTGCAAGACCTATATTTGGAGCAATTTCAACAGACCCGTTAATTATGTGCAAATCTGCTTCTATATTATGTTTGTTTAAATACTGTTGAACGGTATTTGGATAAGAAGTAGCAATGCGTTTGCCTTGAAAATCTGAAATACCATTGTAATCTTTCTCCTTAGGAATTGCCAGAGATACTTTACATTTAGAAAAGCCTAACTTTTCTGCAATTGCAATGTCTTCACCTTTTTCTATTAATACATTCTCTCCGATGATAGCTACATCTACAACGCCATCTCTTAGATATTGTGGGATATCACCATTACGTAAATAAAAAACTTCTAAGGGAAAATTACGGGCGCTAGCTTTAAGTTGGTCTTTACCATTATCTATAGATATGCCACAATCTTTAAGAATTTGAAGAGAATCTTCATTTAATCTGCCACTTTTCTGAATGGCAATTTTAATAGTACTCATTGGTTACAGTTTATGTTTGAGAACAATTTTGGCAAACGGATAAAAACAAAAAACCCGTTTGAATGTCTCAAACGGGTTTTAGATTTATAGTTTTTCACATACCAAATCTACATCGCTTGAGCGTTGCTAGAAAAATGGTGATGTGTATGTGTGTTTCTCATTATGGCAACAAAAGTAATATATATTACTGATTAATTATAGCTTATAACATAATTTTCACATTCGTTTATCAGAATAATTTGTCTTTTATCACATTTATCCAAATGTTAATATACAATTTGAAGACTTTTTATAAATTTATAAGCAGAACATAGTCATACTACATGAAAAACTTTTTTACGGCATTCTTATTCTTTTGTATTTGGGCAATTTTTGGAATGTGGTATTACAGCTGTGTTATAAAAGGATTGTGTAACGATATTAGTTTCTTTAATGAAACTAAAACTACAGAACAGACAGCTGAAGAATTAAAATCCCAAGAAGAAGCTAAGCTTAAACTTTATAATGATAGTTTAGAAAGGGTTAGGCAAGACTCATTAAAGCAACTCGCAATCGAAACTGATAGGCTAAAAAATAAGTTCACAAATGCTAACTTTCTGGGAACACTACAGCCAAGTGGTGATACTATATTTTATTATCCTAACCCATTAACGGCTTATAAAAACAAAGCCAACATTTACGTTCCACAACCAAATTTAGGGTTTATAACTAAAGCTGTAAATTACATGAATACCAATCCTAATACAGAGATGGTTGTTTATGGCGCATACAGTCCTAAGACAGAGCAAACAAGCGATTCTTTAGGAATAGCAAGAGCCAATTTCTTAAAAAATAGAATTTTAAGGTATGGTTTAAATGAGCATAGAATATCTACGAAAGCTATTGAACGCCCATTAGAGTTTGATACTCGTGGCAGAAATTATGAAGCCATTGTTGTGGAGTTTAAACAACTTTCTTCAGCCAAGATTGAAGCTATAGAGGAAAGTGTGACCAATAAAACGCTATATTCCTCATTTGCACAACAGAATTTTAAACCAGATACAACACTAAAAAGTTATGCGCTTGAATTAAAGTCTTACTTACAGAAACACCCAAATAAGCGAGTAAGCATTGTAGGGCATACAGATTTTGTTGGAGAAGAGGAAGATAATTTATGGATTGGAGAACAACGAGCTAAATTAGTAATGAAATATCTAATATCAATAGGTATAGATGCTAATAAAATGACAGCAAGCTCCAAAGGAGAATCTGATCCTAAGTTTCCTAATACAACAGATGCTAATAGAGCAAAGAACAGACGTATAGAAATAAAAGTGAATTAATTAAATAAGCCCATGTTTGAACAGTTAAACCCTTTAGCAAGATCTACTGCTTGGTTAGAGATATTTATACTAATGTTTGTTGCCTTTCTTATTGGGTATCTTTTTGCACGTTGGTATTACAAGAAAAAAATTGATGAAGCCTCGAATTATTCTTATAACGCTACAGCAGACAGGCAAATAAACACTGCTAATACTGCAAGTAAGGTTGAAAACTACGATACAGATATAATTACACCAGGAAATATAAAAGCAATAAAAACTAGAGAGCGCTCTGGAGCAGCAGTAGTTAATAGAGCTGCACCACTGGAGAAACCAGAATTAGATTTTTCTGTAATAGGTCAAGCAGATATCGCAGACAAAGATGATCTTAAAAAAATAAGTGGTGTAGGACCATTTATTGAAGAAAAGCTTAATAGCATAGGTATATATACGTATGAACAGATAAGTAAATTTAGAAAGGAAGATATAGAAAATGTAACCGCATTAATTGAGTTTTTTCCAGGTCGTATAGAACGTGATAATTGGAAAGGACAAGCAGAGGCATTACATAAAAATGCCTAGTTAATTATATATTCCATTTTAATATTTGCTCTTTCATAAGCAACACCTTCTTCTAAAGGCACTTCTTTAAAGCCAAATTTTCTATAAATATAAATGGCATTTTCTAGTTTAGTGTTGGAGTATAGGATTACTTTCTCTAAGCCCATTACTTTTGCCTCGTTTAAGCAGTGTGTCATTAATTTCTGCCCAATTTTAAGACCTCTTAAATTAGTGTTTACAGCCATTTTAGTAAGTTCAAAAACGGTGTCGGTTACTTTCATAAGAGCTACAGTTCCTGCAACATTATTATTGTGTAAGCTAAAGAAAATTTTTCCGCCTTTATCTAAAATATATTTATCTGGATTAGAGAGCACTTCATTGTCATAATCTTCAACATAAAAAAATGTCTCTAGCCACTCAATATTTAGCGCTTTAAAATCTTGAGCGTATTTAGGGTTGTAGTCTATAATCATTGTTGTCTAATAAAATCTGAAACCATATAACTAATGGCTTTTCCTGTAGGGTAGTACTCAGATGGTTTTGCCTCGCAAATATGTAAATAGTGACACGTATTATGTGTAATACTTTCGGCAATACATTGCCTAATAGTTTCTAAAGACATACCACTTGGAGTTTGTGCACTGCTAGGAAACCCCGAAATGGCATCACAATCTATTTCTAATCCAAAAGCTGATTTAGAAATTTGGTTTAAAGCTTCTTTATAAGCTTGTATAGCAATAGAATCACTCAAAATATCATCAAACAACGTGTAGTCTATAAATTTTGAAGCATTCATAGATTTAAATATATAGTCTGGCGTATAATTTTTGTGCAATCCAAAAATGTGATAAAAATTTAAATAGCCTTGTTCTTGAGCATAACTAAATCCGTTACCACTATGTCTATAATTTGTAGTTCTTAAATCTGTATGAGCATCTATATTAATAACATTAATAGGATTAGAAATAGCTTCTGAAGCACCTTTAATATTTCCGTAGGCATTATTATGACCGCCACCAATTATGATAGGGATTTTCCCTAAGCTTATAANTGTCTTGACCAACTGAGAAACNTCTGCATCTATCTCAATTAAAATATCATGTAATTTAGCTNAAATGTTCGGGTCATTATCTTCGATATGCGAAGCTTTTATAAGCCAGTTTTTACAATCTATTTCGCCAAGTAACAAAACATTTTCTGGTGTGTTAAATTGGTTAACTTGTATATTTAAGAAAGCATTTAAAAATGAATTGAAAGCCTTTTTAGTACCACTTTTACCTAAATTAGCACGTACACCAATATCTTCTGGNATGCCAAAGATTACGNATTTGGCAGTGCTTTCTTTCAATGTTTCTAAAGAGTTTACTGTACCAATACGCTCACCAAATTTAATTTCACCTTTTCGTGGTGAGGTGTATATTTTTAGATCGTCTGTGCTAAATATTTTTAAGTGTTTCACTATAAGATCTTTCCGTTAACAAATACTGAAGCAATACAATTTTCACCAAAACTATATGGTAAATACCCGTAACTTGGAATTGGGTTTGTAAGAATTATATTAGCTTTTTTTCCTTTTGTAATACTGCCTACTTCGTTACTTAATCCCATAGCATAAGCACCATTAATAGTTGCTGCATTTATAGCTTCTTCTGGTGTCATATTCATTTTAATACTAGCAAGGCTTACCACCAAATTCATATTTCCGCTTGGTGTGCTGCCAGGATTAAAATCTGTTGCTAAAGCTAATGGTAAGCCGGCATCAATTAATTTGCGTGCAGGAGTATAAGGGATACTTAAAAACAATGAACAAGAAGGTAAAGCTACTGGCATAGTAGTNGCNTTCTTTAATGCATCAATATCTTCAGCAGTCATAACCTCTAAGTGATCTACACTTAACGCACCTTGCTCAACAGAAGCCTTTACNCCACCNATTGAATTAAATTGNTTTACGTGTACTTTAGGAGTAAGGCCGTGAGATTTTCCTGCAGAAAGTATATAGTTGGTGTCATCTAGATCAAAATATCCTTTTTCACAAAAAATATCTATATAGTCTGCAAGCTGTANCTCTGCTATCTTCGGAAGCATTTCCTCGGCAATTAATNTAAGATACCCTTTCTTATTTNCTTTAAATTCTTTNGGNACNGCGTGAGCTCCTAAAAAAGTAGCTTTTATAGGAATGTTATATTTGTCTTTAAGTTGTTTAATAACCTTAAGCATTTTAAGCTCAGCTTCTGTAGTCAGGCCATATCCAGACTTAATTTCAACAGCGCCTGTGCCTAATGCCATAACTTGTTCTAAACGTTTAGCAGATTGTTGGTATAAATCTTCAATAGAGGTTTGCTGAAGCTTTTCTGCACTGTTTACAATTCCGCCACCTTTATTGGCAATTTCTTCATAAGACAAGCCATTTATACGATCTACAAATTCTTGCTCTCTGTTTCCTGCATATACAATATGTGTATGGCTATCACACCAACTTGGCAAAACAAACCTACCTGTACAATCTATTTCTTCAAAATTCTTAGATTCTGGGAGTTGGGACATTGGTCCAAAATCTGAAATCANCCCATTTTCCATTAAAAGAAATGCATTNTCAATTTTAGGTAAATGCTTCATGTCTTTCCCAGAAACTTTATCAACAGTTGCCTCTCTAACTTGTAAAAGTTGCTTTATGTTTTTAAGTAATATTGCCATAGTGTAAAGATAGAAAAGCTTTAACGAAATAATAACGCGTATGTTAGCAAATGCAGGATAACTTGGTTAATTTTAGGGNCTAATTTAATTTTTATCATGGAATCTAAGAGCTACGGAAAAAANACAATTTGTACACACGCAGGACAACTGGAGGATCACCAATTTGGTGGAGCAGTTTCTCCGTTATATATGTCTACATCTTACCCTTTTCAAGACGTAGAAGAAAAGCGATATCCAAGATATTTTAACACACCTAACCAACAAGGCTTATCNAAAAAAGTTGCTGCATTAGAACATGGTGAAGCAGGTCTTATTTTTGGAAGTGGTATGGCGGCTATAATGACTTCACTTTTAGCNTTCTTACAGAGTGGTGATCANGTGGTATTNCAAAATGCTATTTATGGAGGAACTCGAAACTTAATTAATGAGGAGTTTAAAAAGTTTGGTATTGAGTATTCTTATGTAGAAAGTAATGATATTGCTAGTTACGAAAAAGCGATTGCACATAACACAAAGGTTATTTATATAGAAACTCCTAGTAACCCATTATTAGAAATAACAGATATTAAAGCTATTGCTGANTTAGCAAAAAANCATAAGCTTATATCTATGATAGATAATACGTTTGCATCTCCTATAAATCAAACTCCAATAGATTTTGGGATTGATGTTGTATTACATTCTGCTACTAAATACATGAGTGGTCATAGTGATATCTTAGCTGGTGCAGTAGTATCTAGCCACACCAACATAGAGCGCATATTTAATGCTGGTAAAAACTTTGGAGGCACATTGAGTGATTTTACTGTTTGGTTATTAGAGCGTAGCCTAAAAACTATGGCTTTAAGAGTTAAGCGCCAAAACAGAAATGCACGTAAGTTGGCAAAATGGTTAGAAAAAAACACTCAAGTAACCAAAGTGTATTATCCTGGATTAAAGTCGCACCCTAATTACAAATTGGCAAAAGAGCAAATGAATGGCTTTGGAGGCATGTTGTCTTTTGAATTAAAAGATGATTTATGCTCAAAACAATTTCAAGACAGTTTAAATTTAATAAAATCTTCTATGAGTTTAGCTGGTGTAGAAAGTACAATACTAAGTCCACACCTTACNTCTCACGGCCTACTTTCTGAAGAAGAAAGAGAAGAACAAGGCATAAAAAATGGATTATTAAGATTTTCTGTGGGAATAGAAGAGGTCTCAGATCTTAAAGCAGATATTGAGCANGCACTTAAATTAGCTTCAAAATTATCTAAAGTAATTGTATAATTTATCTTAAAAGGCTATTGTGCTTTGTCGGATAAATATGTATTTCACCTAATCACTACATATAGTGTGTTAATCAATTATAAAATGTTACACATTTAGTTTTTCTAGTTCTACTTTGCGAGAAATAACTCTTTCTTCAAAATAAAATTATGAAACTAAATTACGCCTTAACTTTTGTTNTAGCCTTAGGAACTCTGGTTGCTAATGCACAGGATAAAAACAAATTAAGGGATAATGTGGCTCATCAAACTATGATGACAGTTAGTGGCCACCAGTCCCAGCAAGAAGCCATAGCTAATTTTGCCAAATCTTATGAACTTGATGAAAACTCAACTTTTCAAGAGTACAGAACTACAACAGACAANTTAGGAAATACTCATAGTAGATATCAGCAATATTATAATGGTATTAAGGTACAGTTTGGTGTAATGATAGTTCACAACAAACAAGGTAGCGTCTCTTTGATAAATGGAGAATTATACAGTCCAAAAACTATTAATACTGTACCGAGCCTCNCTAAAGAAGTAGGTTTACAACGTGCAATTGAGCATACTAATGCTAACGCTTACNTGTGGGAAGACGCTTCACAAGCNGCTCTTATGGGTTACTCAAAACCCGTAGGTGAGTTGGTAATATTTCCAGATGTAAATAAAGGTATTGTTCATTTAGCGTATATGTATGATGTNTATTCTACTTCACCTATATCTCGTAATGAANTTTATGTAGATGCACACTCTGGAGATATTTTATTTAAGAACCCAATTATAAAACACGCAGACCGTTTAATTTCTAATAATGAAATTTCAGCAAAGGCAAAAGAACTTGAGAATACGTTAAACTCTGCGCTTGTTGAAGGAACTGCAGATACTCGTTACAGTGGTACAAGGCCAATTGAAACAACTNCTGAAGGATCTGAATTTATNNTGTTAGATACAACAAGAGGTGACGGAATTGTTACTTACAATTGTGAAGGTTTTAATGCATATCAAGATTTACATTTTTCTGATAATGATAACGCTTGGACAGCTGCAGAATATGATAACGATGAAAAAGATAATGGTGCATTAGATGCCCATTGGGGAGCAGAAGTAACCTATGATTTCTGGCAAGATATATTTAACAGAAATAGTTTTGATGATGAAGGAGCTCAAATTATAAGCTACGTACATTACGATGATGCAGACGAACCTTTGTTTTTAGATACAGGTTATGATAACGCCTTTTGGAATGGATCTGTAATGACATATGGAGACGGTAACACTTTTGATATTCTTACAGCGGCAGATGTATGTGGTCACGAAATAGGTCATGCTGTATGTACATTTACTGCAGATCTAGCTTATCAAAATCAATCTGGAGGTATGAATGAAGGGTANTCAGACATTTGGGGTGCTTGTGTAGAGCATTTCGGAAGAACAGGTTCTATAGATGGTGCTATTGATCCTAATGTGTGGTTAATAGGTGAAGACCTTAATTCACCACCATTACGCTCTATGAGTGATCCTAATTCAAGAAATGATCCAGATACTTATTTAGGAGATAANTGGGTNTCNACTGGAGATGAAGGTACNTGTGTGCCAGATGCAACAACAAATGATTATTGTGGTGTTCACACCAATAGTGGTGTTTTAAATCACTGGTTTTATATCTTGACAGAAGGTGCTGCAGATACAAATAATGCGCCAACACCAGATACTTATGATGTTGCAGGAATAGGTATGGTTAAATCTGCAGAGATNGCTTATTTGGCAGAACGTGATTANTTAACTCCAAATGCAACATATTTTGATGCTCGTAATGCAACTATTGCTGTAGCTAGCTCTATATATTGCGCAAATAGTCCAGAAGTTATTTCTGTAACTAATGCTTGGTATGCCGTTAACGTAGGCGAAGAATTTNCAGAAGCAGCAGATGATGTGTCGTTAATGTCTATTACAAACAATACAGAAGTTGGGTGTGACGCAGGTACATTTANCCNTCAAATTGTAGTTTCTAATGGAGGTACAAATATGTTGGGAGATGTAGACATTTCTTTTTCAGTAAATGGTGCAGCTACTACAACAGTTACAGAAACAGTTAACTTGGGAACTTGTGAGTCTACAACTCTAACTTTAGATATTGGTTCTTTAACTCGTGGNGCNAATATTTTAAACGTAGATGTAACTACAACAAACGATGGTCGTCCAGAAAACAATACAGGAACAGTATTAGTAGTTGTAAACGATGCTGCTGAAATAGACGTAGTAAATACTTTTGATACTGTTGAAGAGTCTTTAATCTCTTATAATGATGGTGTTATNTCAAGCTTATGGGAAAGAGGAGTAGCTCAAGGAACGCTTTTAAGTGATGCAGTTGCTGGAGGATCTGATGTTTANGGAACTAATTTAGATGGAAACCATCCAGATGGNACTATAGCTTATCTTGTTTCACAATGTTATGATTTATCTTCTGTAGAAAATGCTATATTAAAATTTGATATGGCTTTCGATCTTGANGAAAATTGGGATATTATGTATATGCAATATACTACAGATGGTGGTTCAACTTGGCAAACTTTAGGAACAGCATCAGATGCTAATTGGTATAATAACGATAGGCTTCCAGACGGTACAGATTGCTTTAATTGTATTGGTTCNCAGTGGACAGGTGAAGGAGAAGACGCACACTCAGGTGGAGGTTTAAACGCTACCATGCACGAATATAGTTANAGTCTTAGTGCTTTTGATAATGATGGTAGTGCCGAAACTAGTATGGTGTTTAGGTTTGTATTTCAGTCTGACGCTGCTGTAAATGAAGAAGGTGTAATAGTAGATAATTTTGTAGTTGAAGCAGACCAGATTGTACTTGCTACTNCAAATAATGAGTTTAAAGGATTGTCTNTATATCCNAACCCTACAAATACTATTNTAAATATTTCTGGACAAGATCTTAAAGATGCTAAAGTTTCAGTAATCGATTTAAGCGGAAGAGTAATTTCTAACAATGCGTCTGTATTTAATGGTAATGTATTGCAAGTTAATATGGAGCAGTTAGCTTCTGGTAGTTATTTCTTACTTATTGAAAATGAAAATTATAGATCTGTTAAGCAGGTTATTAGAAAATAATTATTCAATNACANACTAATNTTTAAAGCGGCTTAAATAAGCCGCTTTTTTTATGCTTCCATTCCAGGAAATGCTAACATTTGTCCCATACCAACGGTAAACAACCAGTTTCCATACAACGCGTGCTCAATGCTTACTAAGGTTGTAGATTTAGTCTTAGTATAAGTGTAAATAAATAATAAGCCNCCTATAAATGTTAAGATTAGNACCAATANATTTTTTAGAAANACGTGAGCCAAGCTAAATATTACCGCATTCAAAACCATAAACACAATTTTAGAAGAACATAAGTCCTGATAGCGTTTACAAAAAAAGCTTCTGTAAATTATTTCCTGAGGCCAAACCGATAAAAATGTATAAACGCCTAATATTACTACAAAGAGTTTAGGGTTGTTTAAAGGCACATAAAATAATAAGCTACTATCAATATAAAGGACATAACACGTAGTAATTAGGGCAATTACAATAAATTTTATGGCCGTTATTTTAAAGAACTTAGACCAGTTTAATGAAGATTTAATTTTAAATGAAGCATCTGTAAACTTAAATAGAATTGTAAGTATATAAATAAAGCCAAGAATGACTAGACCAGCTTTAACTTTAAAATCATAGTCTAATAAAAAACTTAAAGGTAGTAGTACAAACAATAAGACTAACTCAACTAATTTATAAGATTTTGAATATATCATTTAATGGTTTTTCTTACTGTTCTTAAATCTAAAAGGTTTAGTGCATTTATCTGCATACCAGAAATATTCTTGCGGGTAAATCTTACAACTTCATCATAATATAAAGGTACTATGGGCGCTTGAGACATTACTAGGGAATCAAGTTTGCTGTACATTTTAATACGTTCTTCAGTCTTAGAGGTAATAATGGCTTTTTCAAACAAAAGATCGAACTTTTCATTCTTATAATGCGTATAATTAGGTCCGTTAGGCGAGTGGTTTTTACTGTAAAATAAAGAAAGGTAATTTTCTGCATCGGGATAATCTGCAATCCAACTGGCTCTAAATACATCTAATTTTCCTGCACTGCGTTGTTGTCTAATTGTGCTAGGCGGCATAACATCTACATTTACTTTAATACCAGTTTTACCTAATTCACGCTGTATGTATTCTACTAAATCTAAATAATTTGCATTTGTAGATATTGTTATTTCAGGGTTTTGGTTTCCGGTTTCTGCTTTATAAGCTTCTACAAAGGCTTTCGCCTTTTCTGGTTGGTAGGAGTAATAACGTTGTTTAGAAAAACCAGGCAATCCTTTTGGGATAAACCCTTGTTCGGCTGGCGTTCCAATTCCATTTCTTAAGTAAGTAATCATGGCGTGCCTGTCAAAGCCAAAATTAATAGCTTTCCTAAGATTTAAATTTGAAATTTCAGAAGTTTCAGAGTCTAAATAAATACCTAGATATTCAGTATTTAAAAATGGCCCAGTAAGTATATTAACTTCGTTTTTATAAGCATTTTTAAGAGTTCCGTTACCAGAAAGTAATTCATCTTTATAGGAAGGATCTAAAGCGTTTAATAAATCTATATTTCCTTGTGCAAACTGAAGAAATTCACTCTGTTTATCTGGTAAAAACGTTATGGCAACTGCTTCTAAATATGGCAGTTGGTTACCTAGGCTATCTTTTTGGTAAAATAAATTATTCTTTCTAAATACTAATTTTTCATTTTCTTCCCAACGCTTAAACTTAAAAGGTCCTGTGCCAATAGGATGAGATCTAAAATTGGTATCGGCTTCAACAATGTCTTTTGGTAAAACAGAACAATACTTTGTAGAAAGTAAGCCTAAAAAAGCTGGAAAAGGCTTTTGTAATCTCAGGATAACAGTTGTGTCGTTTGGAGTAGACATTTGCGTTACATTTTGCATAACAAATCGTCCTGGTGAGGCAATGCTATTATCCAGTAAACGTTTTAAACTATAGGTAACATCTTCTGCTTTTACAGTTCTTGTGGAATCTTTGCCAAACCTTTCATCTTTATGAAAGTAAACATTATTTCTTAAAGTAAATGTATATGTTAGGGCGTCATCGCTTACCGTCCAAGATTTCGCTATATCTGGTGTAACATTTAGAGAATCATCTAAAGCAACCAAACTATTAAATAATTGGTGGCAAGCCCAAATATTGCGCTGGTCTTTTGCAAATGCTGGATCTAAAGATGTAATATTTGCATGTTCATTATACCTAAAGACTAAATGGTCTTTATTTTCGGAATCTTGCTCCTTACAAGCAGTAAGAAATAAGCAACTAATTGATACTGATAAAAATACTGAAACGTATTTGATGTTTTTCAATTTTTTCAACTAAGTAATTTGATGTAATTTTGCAGTCCGAATTTCGACTAGCAAATTGCTAGCTATCACTACAAATAAAGATATTTCAGCTAAGATAAAAAACAAGTCTTGAACAACGCACAAACACATACCAAAAACGTTGCATTCTATACGTTAGGTTGCAAGCTCAATTTTTCTGAGACTAGCACGATTGCACGCTCTTTTGAACACGAAGGCTTTAACCGTGTAGAGTTTCATGAGCACGCAGACATATATGTTATCAATACGTGTAGTGTAACAGAAAATGCAGATAAACGCTTTAAGGATATTGTAAAAAAGGCACAGAAGATAAATGAAGATGCCTTCGTGATTGCAATTGGTTGTTATGCGCAATTAAAGCCTGAAGAACTAGCAGATGTTCATGGTGTAGATCTTGTACTTGGTGCCACAGAAAAGTTTAATATAACCAATTACCTAAACGATCTTACTAAAAATGATCTTGGTGAGGTACATTCTTGTGAAATAGAGGATGCCGATTTTTATGTAGGATCCTACTCAATAGGAGATAGGACCAGAGCATTCTTAAAAGTTCAAGATGGTTGTGATTATAAATGTACGTACTGTACAATTCCTTTAGCACGTGGTATCTCTCGAAGTGATACTATGGAAAATGTATTACAGAATGCAAAAGAAATAGCCGAACAGGATATTAAGGAAATTGTATTAACAGGTGTTAATATAGGTGACTACGGAAAAGGTGAGTTTGGAAACAAACGTCACGAACACACATTTTTAGAATTAGTTGAAAATTTAGATAAGGTTGAAGGTATAGAGCGTTTGCGTATTTCTTCAATTGAACCTAACCTGCTTAAAAATGAAACTATAGATTTTGTTTCGAATAGTGATAAGTTTGTGCCGCATTTTCATATTCCACTACAAAGCGGAAGCAATGCGCTTTTAAAACTTATGCGTAGGCGATATAATAGAGAGTTGTATGTAGATAGAGTATCGCGTATTAAAAGTGTTATGCCTAATGCTTGTATAGGAGTAGATGTTATAGTTGGTTTTCCAGGAGAAACAGAAGAATTGTTTTTAGAGACTTATAATTTTTTAAATGATTTAGACATCTCATACCTACACGTTTTTACGTATTCTGAGCGTGATAACACACTTGCTGCAGAAATGGATGGTGTTGTACCTATAAAAGTTAGAAAGAAACGTAGCAAGATGTTAAGAGGCTTATCTGCTAAGAAAAGACGAGCATTTTATGAAACTCAAATAAACAACTCTTTAACTGTACTGTTTGAAGGAGAAAATAAAGAAGGATATATACACGGTTTTACTGAAAACTATGTAAAGATTAAAGCACCTTGGAATCCTAATTTGGTTAATACGTTACAAGATGTAACCCTAACTGAAATAGATGAAGATGGTTTGGTTAAAGTAGCTATTGCTGGAGAAGACTTAAGTACAACTAAAGAACCTTCGATTGCTTCTGTTTTATAGCAGTCTTGATATTTTAGATATAAAAAAAAACGCCATTTAGGCGTTTTTTTGTGTTTTAGATATTAATACCAATAGGTAATAAATCTCTATATTTTCGTTTGTGTTTCTTCATAAATTTTGCAATCTCTGGACTACTAGGTACAATACGAGTATTGCGCTCTGCAATAATATCAAAAACTGCTTTTAAAAATGGCTCTACCATTTCTTTTTCTCTAAGAGCGTCACTCATGACAAGCTTAGTTAGGAAAATTTTACGTTCCTGTTGTGCATATTCAATTTTAGCGATATCTCCTTCTATATCTAGCTCAAACTGTCTTAAAAACTCGTTGTCTTTAATCTCTAGTGATCCTTCTGTCATCATAATATCAATTTTTAATTCATAGGAACCTCTATTACCAAAATCTTGGCTTCAGAAGTTGTTGTTATAGACACGCTTTCTGTCTCCCAAATGCCTAACGCATCCTTGGTTTTTAATGCTGTGTCATCACATATAGCACTACCTTTAATTACGAAAATATAAACGCCGTGGTTTTTCTTATGTAGCTTGTAGTCAATGGTTTGGTTGTTGTCAAATTCGCCTAAATTAAAATAGGTTTGTTGGTTTAGCCAAAGTGCTTCATTTAAATCTGCATCTTTTGGAGATACCACAGTGACTAACTCATTCTTACGACTTTTAAAATCAAATGCTTTTTGATCGTAACGAGGCTCTACATTTTTACGTTCGGGAAATACCCAAAGTTGTAATAGGTTGGTAGCTTCTGTTTGGCTAGCATTATACTCACTATGAGTTACACCAGTACCAGCACTCATAACCTGAATTTCACCAGAATGAATTACTTCTTCATGATTCATAGAGTCTTTATGTGCTAATGAACCAGAAAGTGGTATTGTCACAATTTCCATATTGTCATGAGGATGTGTTCAAAAACCTTGTCCAGGACCTATGGTATCATCATTTAAAACTCTTAACATACCAAACTGTACACGTTCTGGATTAAAGTAACTTGCAAAGCTAAAAGAGTAATTTGCTTTAAGCCAACCAAAGTCAGCTTTTCCACGTGTTTGAGAAGGATGATGTACTTTTTTCATTTATTTAACGTCATTAGACCCATTAATAAAAGGTCATTCCAGTACTTTTGGTCGTATGTTATCTACAAAGATAAAAGTAAACCGTTAGAGTTATTGTTATATCACTGTTAAAATGCCTAATACTTCTAAGAATACATCTGCTTTGCAACACGTTTATTTTGTACCTGGACTAGCTGCAAATATTTCAATTTTTGAGAACATTAAACTTTCAGAAGAATTTTATAGCGTCCATTTTTTAGAATGGATGATTCCAAATGCGCAAGAAACCTTACAGGACTACGCTAAGCGGCTTTGCGAAAAAATTAAGCACGATAACATTACATTAGTTGGTGTGTCTTTTGGCGGTGTAGTAGTACAAGAAATGGCCAAACATATAGATGTTAAGAGGCTTATTATAATTTCCAGTGTAAAAAGTAAACATGAATTACCTAAGCGTATGAAAATGGCACGTAAAACAGGTATTTATAAGTTGCTACCTACAAGTTTGGTAAACTATGTACACAAGTTAGAAGATTTGCCAGTAGGCAACATGGTTAAAAAACGAGCAAGATTATATAGAACTTATCTATCTGTAAAGGATAAGCGCTATTTAGATTGGGCTATTAAACAAATGGTGTGTTGGGATCAAGAAGAACCCTTAACTGAGATTATACAAATTAATGGAGATCAAGATATAGTATTTCCTATTGAACATATAGAAAATCCTATTGTGTTACCTGGCGGAACTCACGCTATGATTATTAATAAATATAAATGGTTAAATAAAAACTTACCTAAGCTTATAGAAAATGGCTGTTTAGATTAAATTATTTGTAAGCCTTTTGTATTCTGTCTAAACGCTTTTTATTTTCTCTATCTTTTATAGCATCACGCTTGTCATAAAGTTTTTTACCTTTTGCAAGACCTATATTCATCTTTGCAAAACCACGATCGTTTATAAACACTTTAAGCGGAATAATAGTTAAACCCGAATTTCTAACCTCTTTGTGCAGTTTTTTAAGCTCACTTCTATTTAATAAAAGTTTACGCTCGCTTTTAGGATTGTGGTTAAAATGAGTAGCATGAGAATATTCCTGAATGGTCATGTTTATTACAAATAATTCTTCTGCGTCGTTAAATTCACAAAAGCTCTCTGCAATTGATGCTTTTCCGTCTCTAATAGCTTTAATTTCTGTACCAACCAGTTTAATTCCAGCAGTGTAGGTGTCAAGAATCTCGTAGTCAAACTTTGCTTTACGGTTCTTTATGTTAATATTGTTTTTCATAGACACATCAAAAATACAAACTTCGCAACACATGTAAGGTGTTTGTAAGTGCTTTCACTAACTTCGTAAGATAAATAAATGAGTAAATACAAATGAAAATTTACACAAAAACAGGAGATAAAGGAACTACAGCTTTATTTGGCGGTACTCGTGTACCAAAACATCATATCCGTATAGACTCTTATGGAACTGTAGATGAGTTAAACTCTCACATTGGTTTAGTACGAGATCAAGAAATAGATACGCACAGTAAAGATATTTTAGTAATTATACAGAATAAACTTTTTACAGTTGGTGCAATATTAGCAACAGACCCTGAAAAAGCAATGCTAAAAAGTGGCAAGGAGCGATTAAATATTCCTAAAATTACTGAAGAAGACATAAAGCAGTTGGAAGAAGAGATGGATAAAATGAATGAAAATCTTCCTGAAATGACGCATTTTGTACTTCCAGGCGGTCACACTACGGTGTCATATTGTCACATAGCAAGATGCGTATGTCGCCGTGCAGAACGTTTAGCAACAGCACTTTATGAAATAGAGCCTTTTCAAGAAGCAACGCTTAAGTATTTAAACCGTCTTTCTGACTACCTTTTTGTGCTGGCACGAAAGTTGTCCTATGATTTACAAGCAGATGAGGTAAAGTGGATACCCGAGAAGATGTAGTAAGATTGCATTCCTTTACCATAAGAGCTGTATATTAACCGTTCATTTAGTTATTTAAATTTCAGTAATTAATGCTATGAAAATTAGTAAGTTGAAAATAAATAACACACGTTCTTTAAAATAATTACGATTTTACTTGACTTTTTGAACTAAAAATTTATTTTTGCAGAAAATTAGTATCACATGTATTGGACTTTAGAATTAGCATCGTATTTAAGTGATGCACCTTGGCCAGCAACAAAGGATGAATTAATAGATTACGCTATTAGAACTGGCGCACCTTTAGAAGTTGTTGAAAACTTACAATCTATTGAAGATGAAGGAGATTCTTATGACTCTATCGAAGAGATCTGGCCAGATTATCCAACAGACGACGATTACCTCTGGAATGAGGATGAATATTAATAACATATAACGCTCAAAAAAAGTCTCTACCAAGAGACTTTTTTTTTGCACTTAACAACATTTTATAAACCGACTATTATGGGTTTTTTAGATTCCGTATTAAAAGTATTTGTGGGCGATAAAGCCAAACAAGACGTAAAGGCTATAATGCCAATTGTAGAACAGGTAAAGTCTCATGAAAAAGCTATGGAAGCTCTTTCTATAGATGAACTTAGGAACAAGACTGTAGCGTTTAAAGCTAAAATAGAAGATGCACTTAAAGACATAAATGCAGAAAAAGAATCTTTAAAGAGTGAAGCAGATGCCTCAACAGATATAGATAGAAATGAAGATATCTATGCTCAGATTGATGCATTAGATGAGAAAGCTTACCAAATAACAGAAGGTATATTAAATGATATCTTACCAGAAGCTTTTGCAGTAGTTAAAGAAACAGCAAAACGCTTTTGCCATAATGAAGAAATTGAAGTTACAGCAACTCCTTTTGACAGAGAGCTTTCTGCAGAGAAAGATTACGTAACACTTAGTGGAGAAGAAAAAGCTATTTGGAAAAACTCTTGGGATGCAGCTGGAAAGCAGGTAACTTGGGATATGATTCACTATGATGTACAACTTATTGGTGGTGTGGCTATGCACCAAGGTAAAATTGCAGAAATGCAAACTGGTGAAGGTAAAACATTAGTAGCAACACTTCCTGTATACCTTAATGCCTTAAGTGGTAAAGGTGTACACCTTGTAACAGTTAACGATTACCTGGCAAAACGAGATAGCGCTTGGATGGCGCCTATTTTTCAGTTTCATGGGATGAGTGTAGACTGTATAGATTACCACAGACCAAATTCTGCAGCAAGACGCAAAGCTTATAATGCAGATATTACTTACGGTACAAATAATGAGTTTGGTTTTGACTACCTGCGTGACAATATGAGTCATTCACCAAATGATTTAGTACAACGTAAACACAATTATGCGATTGTAGATGAGGTAGATTCTGTTTTGGTCGATGATGCCCGTACACCATTAATTATTTCTGGACCAATTCCTAAAGGAGATATTCACGAGTTTGAAGAGTTAAAACCTCAAATATCTAGTGTTGTAGAAGTACAACGCAAGTATTTAGTAGGCGTATTGGCAGAAGCTAAGAAACTAATTGCAGAAGGCGATTTAAAAGAAGGTGGTTTTAAATTACTACGTGTTTACAGAGGTCTTCCTAAAAACAAAGCTCTAATCAAGTATTTGAGTGAAGAAGGAATTAAACAACTTCTACAGAAAACAGAAAACCAATACATGCAAGATAACAACCGCGAGATGCCTAAGGTAGACGCAGAGTTGTATTTTGTAATTGAAGAAAAAAACAACCAGATAGAGCTTACAGATAAAGGTGTAGACTTTTTAAGTGGTAAAGAAAATCCAGACTTCTTTGTAATGCCAGAAATGGGAATGGAGATTTCTAAAATCGAAGCATTAGGATTATCTAAAGAAGAAGAGGCAGAGAAGAAAGAAGAATTATTCAGAGAATTTTCAGTAAAATCTGAACGTATACACACTATGCGCCAGTTATTAAAGGCGTATACATTGTTTGAAAAAGATACGGAGTATGTAGTGATGGACAATAAAGTAAAAATTGTCGATGAACAAACAGGTCGTATTATGGATGGGCGTCGTTATAGCGATGGTCTTCACCAAGCAATTGAAGCTAAGGAAAGTGTGAAAATTGAAGATGCCACGCAAACCTTTGCTACTATTACATTACAAAACTTCTTTAGAATGTACAGCAAGCTTTCTGGTATGACAGGTACTGCTGTAACAGAAGCTGGTGAATTCTGGGAAATTTATGAATTAGATGTTGTAGAGATTCCTACAAACAGACCAATTGCACGCCATGACCAAGAAGATATGGTTTATAAAACTAAGCGTGAAAAATATAATGCTGTAATAGATCATGTTACAGACCTTTCTCGAGCAGGAAGACCAGTGTTAATTGGTACTACTTCTGTTGAGATTTCAGAATTATTAAGTAGAATGCTTAAAATTCGTCAAGTACCTCACAACGTTCTTAACGCAAAGTTACATAAGAAGGAGGCAGATGTAGTAGAAGAAGCAGGTAAGGCAGGACAAGTAACCATTGCTACAAACATGGCAGGTCGTGGTACAGATATTAAGTTAAGTAAAGAAGTTAAAGATGCAGGTGGTTTAGCCATTATTGGTACAGAACGTCATGATTCAAGACGTGTAGATAGACAATTACGTGGTCGTTCTGGTCGTCAAGGAGATCCAGGAAGCTCTCAATTCTATGTTTCTCTAGAAGATAACCTAATGCGTTTATTTGGTTCTGAGCGTATTGCTAAACTAATGGACAGAATGGGTCTGGAAGAAGGTGAAGTAATTCAGCATTCTATGATTTCTAAATCTATTGAGCGCGCGCAGAAAAAAGTAGAAGAAAACAACTTTGGTACACGTAAGCGTTTATTAGAGTATGATGATATAATGAATGCACAACGTGAGGTGGTTTACAAGCGTCGTTACCACGCACTTTATGGAGAGCGTTTAAAGGTAGATATTGCAAACATGATCTTTGATACTTCTGAAAGTATTACAGAAAGTAACAAAATGGCAAACGACTTTAAGAATTTTGAGTTTGAGCTTATTCGTTACTTCTCTATGAGTTCTCCAGTAACACAAGCAGAATTTGAGAAAAAAGATTCTAAAAAGATTGCACAGCAAGTTTACGAAGCTGCATATAAGCATTATCAGCAAAAAATGGAGATTGCAGCAGAGCAAGCATTCCCTGTAATAAAGCAAGTTTACGAACGTCCAGATAATAAGTTTGAGCGTATTGCAGTACCATTTACAGATGGAACCAAAACATTGCAAGTTGCTACAGATTTAGAGAAAGCATATGAAACAGAAGGAAAGCAACTTATAAATGATTTCGAGAAAAATATTTCTCTTGCAATTATAGATGATGCTTGGAAAACTCACCTTCGTAAAATGGATGAATTAAAGCAAAGTGTGCAATTAGCCGTTCACGAGCAAAAAGATCCATTACTTATCTATAAGTTTGAAGCATTTGAGCTATTCAAGGTTATGATTGATCAAGTAAATAGAGATGTAATCTCATTTTTATTTAAAGGTGAAATACCACAGCAAAATGCACAGATTAGTGAGGCTAAGCAACAAAAAAGAGAAAAAGTAGAGACGCAAAAAGAAGAAATCCAAAATATGGATGAGCGTGCAGCAGAAGCTCGTAAAGCTGGTCAAACACAATCTAAGCAAGACGTTATAGAAACTATAATAAGAGAGCGTCCTAAAATTGGCCGTAATGATAAAGTGACTATAAAGAATGTGATGAGTGGAGAAAACAAATCAATGAAATATAAACAAGCTATTCCTTTATTAGATAAAGGCGATTGGGTATTAGTTGAAGACTAAGTCATCTTACTCAGTTATTATAAAAAACTCCCAAGTATGTATGCTTGGGAGTTTTCTTTTAAACAATTCTTTAAGTTTGTTCTAATTTTAGTTACCAAAGATTGCTTGATGAAAAAAGTAGATACCGCAATAAAAACCACATACTTTAGTATTCTTGGGAATACACTACTAGCTTTAATAAAAGGCTTAGCTGGTTTTTTCGGTAATTCTTATGCATTAATAGCAGATGCTATCGAGTCTACAACAGATATTTGCTCTTCGTTATTAGTATTGCTAGGGCTTAAATATGCAAAACGGCCTGCAGATGAAAACCATCCTTATGGTCACGGTAGGATAGAGCCACTTATTACATTTTTGGTAGTAGCTTTTTTAGTGACATCTGCAACTATCATTGCTTATGAGAGCATACAAAACATACAAACACCTCATGAAACTCCAAAAGCTTGGACACTTTGGGTATTAGGTGCTATTATTTTATGGAAAGAGATATCTTTTAGATGGGTTTTAAAGCGTAGTAAGCAAACAAATAGCAGTTCTCTTAAAGCAGATGCCTGGCACCATAGAAGCGATGCAATAACCTCTATAATGGCATTTATAGGTATAACTATTGCACTTTACTTTGGAGAAGGATATGAAACTGCAGACGATTGGGCAGCGCTTTTAGCATCATTCATAATTTTGTATAATAGTTACCTCATCTTTAGACCTGCTTTAGCAGAAATAATGGATGAGCATATGTATGATGATGTCATTGAAAAAGTAAGAGAAACATCTTTAAAAGTAGAAGGCATTACAGGAACAGAAAAATGCATGATTAGAAAATCTGGTATGACCTACCATGTAGATTTGCATGCCATGGTAAATGCTCACATTACAGTAAAAGAAGGACATAGGCTCTCTCATGAACTTAAAGATAGATTACTACAGGATATACCAGATTTAGGCCAAGTACTTATTCATATAGAACCTGACGATTTGTAGTATAATACAACCTCAATTTACCTTGGTGATTACCAACACAACAAATATATTTGCCAAAAATTAGAATTTTGAAAAATTTAAGCACACTAACTACCATCGTTTTATTATTTATAGTAACAATAGCTTCAGCTCAAAATACTGCAGAAGATGAATTTGGGACTTGGTATATCCTGTCTACAAATAATAAAATGACAGATAATCTTACTTTTAATTTACAATCTCAAGTAAGAACATACGAACTAGCCAGTGAGATTGAGCAGTTTAAAATTCGAACAAGCTTAAACTATCAGTTTACAGATAAAGTTTCTGGTGCTTTAGGATATGCTTATTTTAGAACAGACCCTAGCTATTTAGCAGAAACTCCTCAAAAGTTCACAGAACATAGATTAGTGTTAGATGTATTTTATAAAGATGCTTTAAAATCCTTGAATATAACGCACAGATATAGAGCAGAACAACGTCTTTTTAATGATGAGACCACAAATGATGATAATTTATGGTTACGCTATATGCTAAAGTTAAGTCACCCTATTACAGAAAAGTTAAGCGTAGATGTTTATGATGAAATATTCTTAAATACTACCTCACCAGTATTTGCTCAAAACTGGTTAGGTGCTGGACTAACTTATGCCATCAATAAAGATTTAAGGTTTAGAGCAGGATATCAAAAAATTAGCTTAGAGAACCAGTCGTTTGATAGGTTAGTACTATCTCTTAATCTTAAAACAGACTTTAGAACATCTAAAAATTAACTAATTTTAGTGCGCTAACCAATTACATACAACAATGAATAAATTTAAGATTGAATTAAAATGGGGTGTTTACTTTACTATAGCAGCCCTAGCATGGATGTATGTAGAAAAAGCACTTGGATGGCATGATGAGTTAATTTCTAAACATGCCATTTATACAAATATTTTCGCCATAGTTGCCATTGCTGTCTATGTCTTGTTTATGAAAGACAAAAAGCAAAACTTTTATAATGGTAATATGACTTGGACACAAGGCTTTATATCTGGAACTATATTAAGTGTAGTTGTAGCAATCTTATCTCCATTAGCCCAATACCTTACACACGAGTTTATCACTCCTAATTATTTTGAGAATGTAATTGCTTACACTGTAGAAAAAGGAGTTATGAAACAAGAGGCTGCAGAAGCATACTTTAGCTTATACTCTTATATGGCTCAAGCTGCATTTGGAGCTTTGGCTATGGGTGTTGTAACCTCTGCAATTGTTGCATTATTCTTCAGGTCTAAGAAGGTAGATTAAGTAATAGTTTTGGATCTTCTCCATTAGCCATTAACTCTTTAAGTTTAAGCTTAGAAGTAACGCCAGGATAATCTCCAGAATATCGCCCCATATCTTTTATAATTTGAAAGTGAAGGTGTGGTGCATAATCACCATTTATTTCTGCAGTTCCTAACTGTGCAATGCAATCACCTTTTTCAACTACTTGTCCTATGTCTATATTTTTCAATGAATTAGTGCTTAGGTGTCCATATAACGTATAAAATACAATAGATTCTAGATGGTGTTCTAGGATAATGGTTGGTCCATAATCACCAAAATTTGTATTGTTTTTAAAGCTGTGTACAGTTCCTTTTAAAGGTGCTAAAACGTTAGTGTATGCAGGTACCCAAACATCTAATCCTAAGTGTATATTCCGTTCTGTATTAGGGTCTTGTTGGTTAAAGTGTGAGCTTCTGTTATAAATACCTCTTGTTTCAATATAGCCTCCATATGCTACCTTTTTATCATGCTTTTTAAGATAGTCTTTTATATAAATTTCAAATTGTGAAGAAGAAGAAACGTCAATAGATTTTAAGTCTTCATTAGTTGTTGAAAGATCTATGTGTATATAGTCGTCCTTAGTGTATTTAGAATCTATAATCGGTATAAATTCAGAAGATATAGAGTTAAGAAACTCTTTAAATTGTGATGTGTTCATCACACAAAAATAGGAAGGAAATTAAAATGATTTTATAAAATTTATAAATTAATTATTTTAAAATAACATTACTGAAACGTGCAGAGATAGCAAGATTTGCACTAGTATTTCTTGATCTGTGAAATCCTGTAACGCGGTCGTTATTTGCATTCTTTACAGTTTGTACTTGCAAGCTTGGAGGATATTTTAAGCCACTCCTGTTACCATTAAATGTAAAGTTGAATGCACTACTAGGCAATGAGACAATAAAGTCACTATTTTCAAGCACAACGTCTAAGTTTGTAATACTTTGATTAATCTCTGGGATGGCAATCCTGCTAAAGGTACCAGATATTACACCAATCTCCTCTAGGTTTTTTATTACAACATCACTAGACTTAGATACCAATTTAATATTCTTGGCATTATCTATAACACATTCCTTTACATAGTTTGTATTAAGTTCACCATAGTTCCATTGCTTTACTAACACAGGTGAATAAGCTGCAGAGATGGAGGTTTGCCCTCCATCTATAATATTTGCAGCTAATCTTGTATGAGACAACTTGGCCTGTATGTTTTTAATACGTTCTGCAAGCTTAATTTCTCCGTGGCGCACATCTAATCTTAACCTAGATTCCTTTGGCATTTTAATGATAATTGTACGTTTAACATTATCATTGGTAAAGTTACCTGGTTTAACTGTGTTATACTTTACAATTGTGGTTGTAGAGCTACCATTTGGGTTGGTAGATTTTGTTGTGGCATATTCACCACCATACTGTTCTGCCATTTGTTGAGCCCAAGCTTGTAACTTAGGGCCATATTCTTTTTCAAAATTTTCTCCCCATTTTTCCATGTCATCACCTAGGTTTTCCTCAAACTGTTTTCCCCAAGCTTCCATCTTTTTCCCAAAATCTTCACCCCAAGCTTCTAGATCACCTTCATAATCATCTCCAAAATGCTCTTTCATCTGCTTTTCATAAGATTTCATATATGCGTCTGGATTTTCCTTATAGGCTTTGTAATCAAAGTCTATGTCGCGCATATTCTTATAAAAGTCTTTTGGCATTTCTGTTGCAATACTTTCGGTCATTGGGACTATAATACCTTCAACCATAGGTCCTATAAAATCTAGAGGTAAATTTTGCAAACTTTGTAGAGCTGCCAAATCTAAATTCATATCACCATTCCAATTAAGGTTTCCGGCAGAAGTAATAGTTATCTCACCACTATTGCCATTTGCATTAATCTTCCAATTATCTGCAATTTTTTTAATTTCATCTTTGGTAACATCATCTGTGGTTTCAACAAATGCTTCTACAGAAACTTCGTTCTTATCCCAAGTTTCAAATATTACATTAGTATAGCGTGTATCCACTTTAATGGTTACATCATCTTTAACGTTAAAACGTTCCTTAAGTACTGGTTCTTTTTTCTGCGCATAACTTAGCCCTATGCAACCTAACAACAGTACAACTAATAATTTATGCTCTCGCACCTTGAATAGTTTCATTTTGATTGTTCTTTAATTGATTTAACTTACTCTTTAGTTTGAACAGCAACTCCAAACGTAATTGTAAATTAGCGATAAGTGTATTTACAGTTTGCTCGTTAACGCCAGCTTCTTTAAGCTCACGGTTTAACTGTGCATACTCCTCATCAAGTTCTGCCAATTGGGTCATAAATGCATCAATAAGCTCTTTGTTCTCATCGTTAACTTGAAGTTTGGCAATCTCCAAATTAATGCTTGCTAAGTAATAATCTTCAACCTCCTTAAACTGTGGAGATACTTCACTTAAATACACCGGAACAACATCGGTAGGTGTATTATTTGTATCTACCTTATTTAAATTAACAACAGTAGTGGCTTCATTTGTTGGCGCACTAAGTTGATTATATCCTAATATACCAATGCTTAATGCTACAATAAAAATAGCTGCAATTTTCATCCAAGGAAATTTAGACTTAGTGGTGTTCATTGTAACCACAGACTTGTCTTCTAGGTCTTGATGAAGTGCATTAAGACGTGCAGCAAAGCGGTCTTGATGTCCTTGTGACAACTTTCCTTTAGGAATACTGTTGTCGTTTTTAAATAATTCTCTAATATCCTGTGCCATCATAGATGTCTTTTAATAAATCTTGAAGCTTCTTTTTACCTCTATGTACTAGGGTTCTAGATGCTACTGGTGTAATATTTAATATTTCTGAAACCTCTTCGTGATCATATCCTTCTACCAAAAATAATTGCACAGCGTATTTATAACGCTCTGGCAGCTCATCTATAGCAGCTTTAACATGATCTAAGGTTACGTGATCTGCAACATGCCAACCCGAATCATCATCATCTACAACAGATAAGATTTGCTCGTTAATAGCGACAGTTTCAAGTTTTCGTGCCTTAATCATATCTAGGCACTTATTAATTACAATACGTTTAAGCCAAGCGCCAAATGTTACTTCTCCTGTAAATTGATGCAGTTTTGTGAATGCATTAATGAAACCTTCTTGCATAGCTTCTTCGGCATCATGAGAATTCTTCATATACCTTAGTGCCACGTAGAACATCCCATCGCAGTACTTATTATATAAAGTCATCTGCGCTTTACGGTCGTTATTCCTGACTTTTTCTATGAGTTCAGTTTGTAACAATATGCCATTAACTTTGGTTAGTGTGGTGTTGCTGTTCTTTTATAATTACGAACTAGAGTTTGTAATGTTGCAAATATTTTTTAAATATTGAATATCTTTATAAAAAAAATTAATTGCGATGAACAAATCTTTAAAGTGGATTATAATTGGTGTAGCTACTGTATTGGTATTGGGATATATAGGTCTTCAGGTTATGCAATACCAAACTAAGAAGCTTAGTCCCGAAGATACCGTAGTTTATGACAACGGCCACTTAAATTTAGAGATATTTTATAACAGACCATATAAAAAGGGTAGAACGATATTTGGAGATCTTGTTCCTTATAATGAAACTTGGCGAACTGGAGCTAATGAACAAACTACATTTACTACAAATAAAAATATTTTGGTAGATGGTTCTTTGCTTGAGGCTGGTGAATATTCATTATTCACCGTACCAAAAGAAGAATCGTGGGAAATAGTTTTTAATAACAGGGCATATTCTTGGGGAGCAGACTGGCAAACAGGTAAGGCTCCAAGAATAGAAAAGTTTGATGAACTAGTTGTTGAAGTGCCAGTTAATAAGAATTTTAAAGTTACAGAGCAGTTTACAATAGATTTTAAAGAATCTGAAAACTTAATACTTGTTCTGTTTTCTTGGGACGATGTTGTGGTGTCTTTACCAATAACTTCTGCTAAATAAACATGTATAATTTAATAAGTAAGCCCTATCAAATACTTGATAGGGCTTACTTATTATAGATAGTATAAGGTTACTCGTCCATTAACAAGTTAAGCTCTACATCTATATTATCTCTAGTTGCTTTTGAGAATGGGCAAATTTCGTGAGCGCTATTTATAAGATCTTCACCTGTTTCTTGATCTACACCAGGTAAATAAGCATCTAAAACGGCACTTAATAAAAAGCCACCATCTTCGTCTTTATTAAAAGAGATGTGTGCGGTTACACTAATCTCATCAAGCTCAATTTTTTTCTTATCTGCAATCGCTTGTATAGCACCGCCAAAACAAGCTGCATAAGCAGAACCAAATAATTGTTCTGGGTTGGTGCCTTCTCCACCATCGCCACCCATAGATTTTGGTACGCTAAGATCTAAATCTATAGGACCATCATCTACACTTACATGACCTGAACGACCACCTTCTGCTATTGCTGTTGCTGTATATAATGTTTTCATTGTTCTATTTTTATGTTATTCAACTAATATAAGAACTAACAGTTACTACAACAAAAAGGGAATTCCTAAATTTGTGCTAAATCTTATATAAACGTGGCTAACACAAATCAACATAAATCTGCATTATCAGAGCAAGATGGCATACAACAACCAGATTACTTAAGTAAATCTGCTGCAGAACGTATAAGAAAGCATCGTAAAAAGCAAAAATCAGTTAGTGAGTTAGCAGCAGCAATATTAAAAGGCGATAAAGTTGCTTTAAGCCAAGGCATAACTTTAATTGAAAGTCAACAAAGCACCCATCAAGAAAAAGCGAAACAATTAATTGAAGCCTGCTTGTCTCATGTAAAACCTTCTATACGTATAGGGATTACTGGAGTGCCTGGAGTAGGGAAGAGTACTTTTATTGAAGCCTTTGGAACATCATTAATATCAAAAGGATACAAAGTTGCAGTTTTAGCAGTTGATCCTTCAAGCGGTGTTACACATGGTAGTATTTTGGGAGATAAAACCAGAATGGAAGATTTGGTAAAAGAAGACAATGCATTTATAAGACCATCACCAAGTGGCGATTCTCTTGGCGGTGTAGCTCGAAAAACACGAGAGTCTATAATTTTATGTGAAGCTGCTGGTTTTGATGTTATTTTAATAGAAACTGTTGGTGTAGGGCAAAGTGAAACAACTGTACATAGTATGACAGATTTCTTTTTGTTACTAAAACTAGCCGGTGCTGGAGATGAGTTGCAAGGCATAAAACGTGGTATTATTGAAATGGCAGATGCTATTGTTATAAACAAGGCAGATGGAGAGAATATAAAAGCAGCTAAACAAGCTAAGTCTGAATTTAGAAAAGCACTACATCTATACCCAGAAAAAGAAAGCCAATGGCAACCAAAGGTATTATTGGCAAGTGCTTTAAAACAAGAAGGTATTTCTAAAGTTTGGGAGATGATTGAGGATTACAAAACTTCAACTAAAGCATCTAGTTATTTTGAATTTAGACGCCAAGAACAAAATAAATTTTGGTTGTTGCAAACCATACAAGATCGCTTAAAAGCAGATTTCTTTTCTAAGCCTAATATTAAAACTGCATTACAGGAACAGCTAAAAGCTATTGAGGATCATAAAACCACAGCTTTTGAAGCTGCGTCCTACTTACTCAACTTAAAGTAATTTATTTTATATAGGTTTTGTGTAAGAATACATGAAGTTTGTAAAACCCAAACCCTATTAAGCCTCCTATACTAAATCCTACAAGTACATCAAAAGGATAGTGTACACCTACGTATATACGGCTATAACCAACTAATAAAGCCCAAAATAACATAAAAGGTAGTATAAATTTGTACCTAGATTTTAATAGAAAGCCTATAAACAATGCTAATGCCATAGAGCTAGCAGAGTGTGCAGAGAAAAACCCAAAGCGGCCACAGCGTACAGCAATTACACGAGCATAATCTCCTAAGGCATGAGCTTGGCAAGGTCTGGCGCGCTCAAACCCATGTTTAAATAGGTTTGCTAATTGATCTGTACAAGTAATCATTGCTGCAACAAGTACTAGTGTGAGTAGAGTTGGTTTCCAACCAAATTTTTTAAACAGCAAGACTAATAACAAAATATAAATTGGGATAGACATCCATTTGTTGGTAATAGTAAGCCAAAGGATATCCCATTGTTCTGAACCTAAACTGTTCAGGTATAAAAATAAATCTTTATCGTAGTCTAATAACTCTTCCATTAGTCTTGGTAACGTTCTACTTCACGATCATAAAACGCAGTAGCTTCATTTATGAAGTTTTCCATTTCTTCTTCTATTATTTTCTGGTCTTGGTCATCAAATTCCTCAAGCCATTCAACCTCATCATCTTCAAGATTAATAATAAACCTTGGAAAGTCTGTATGTATTACATAAATGGCATTTGGGTGATCTGTATTGTCTCCAAGAATAAATTTAGGAAGTGTCATAAAAAAAGCTTTTATAAATTAAGTGGTTAACCTAATGGGTTTCAAAATTAGGAATTTTAGTTTTAGTCAAAATCAACTTTTTCGATAAATAATTAAACCTGATGTATAACATAATAGCACTAGCCGTTAAACCAGCCAATAAACCTAACCATATGCCCATACTTCCTAACTGCTCTGCTTTACCAAAGTAATAGGATATAGGGAAACCAATTATCCAATAGGCAATAAAACATATAATTGTAGGAACTTTTACATCTTGAAGACCTCTTAATGCGCCTAATACCACAACTTGAATTCCATCGCTTAATTGAAAGATAGCAGAAACGTTTAACAACTGAGATGCTAAGACGATAACTTCAACATTATCTAAATAAAAAGTAGGGAGTATATCTTTAGTTAGAATAAACATTAAAGCAAAAATAGATTGTATTATGAAAATTAGGAGAAATGTAGACAGTGCTATACGTCTTAGCTCTTTATAATTATGCATACCTTTTTGGTTGCCCACGCGTATTGTTGCAGTTACACCTAACCCAACCGCAATCATAAACGTCATAGAGGATAAGTTTAATGCAATCTGATTTGCAGCTTGAGGATTGGTTCCCAGAATACCTGCAAGAAAAATAGTAGCAGTAAAAATGGCAACTTCAAAAAACATTTGTAATGCTGTAGGAAATCCCAAAGCAAATAATCGTTTAAATACATTTTTGTTTAAATGATCCCTTTTAAATGTGGTAAAATATTGAGCAAATTTTGTTTTGCGTTTAAGGATAAACCATAAAAACCAAAGCATAAAAAATCTTGAAATTAATGTCCCAATTGCTGCGCCTTCTAGCTCAAGTCTTGGGAAAATCCAAAATCCGTAAATAAGTAAATAGTTGAAGATTATATTTACAATATTAGAAACCAATGTAGCATACATTGCATATTTGGTTTGTGATAAACCATCTGCAAATTGCTTAAATGCTTGAAACGTCATTAATGGAATTAATGAAAATGCCACAATCTCCATATAAGGAATAGCCAAAGCAACAACCTCTGGCGGCTGGTTTAATGCATATAATATGGGCTTTGCCAACAACAATAAAAAAAATAGAAGGATTCCGTTTAAGGTGCACATAATAACACCATGTTGAAAGTAATCTCTTCCAGCATCAATATCATTTGCGCCATCTGCTTCAGCAATTAAAGGTGTTATTGCAAAGGAAAATCCTATACCTAAAGATAAGGCTATAAATATTAAACTATTACCTAAAGATACGGCAGCCAATTCTGCAGCACCTAATTGCCCTACCATTAAGTTATCTGCCAACGCAACAAGTACGTGACCTAACTGTCCTAGCATTACTGGATATGCAATTTTAAGATTGGTACTAAATTCTTTGGTATAGTTAGAAAGGATCACAAGCGTTTATTAGTGTACAAAGATACTATGCTATATTTAGTTTATAGTACATTTTTCACAGTTTTGATAGTATAATTTTAATACTCATTTACCTAAATTTTAACACAAACTGATGCTTTTTCTATTATCTTGAAAGTGTTATGAAACATTGCCTTGTCATACTAAGCCTATTATTAGCGGCTAGCTATGTAAAGGCTCAAACTACTACACAACCCTTAATGAAATATCAAAATAAAATTATACCTAAGAGTATAGAAAAAGAAGCACTAAAAGCTTTATCCTTTTATCCAGAATTAAAAGATACTCCAATCGAGTTTAAATTTAAGAAAGCAATAAAAAAGTCTACCATGCAGGCACAACCTACTTGGGCTAGTTTTTTTAGATCTAAAGAAGATAGAGGATACATTATACTTATTAGTGAGAAGTTTCATATTGAAGAAGAAGAGTTTGATATTCATAATGTAGATGAAGATGTCCTTATAGGTTGGCTAGGTCATGAGCTTGGTCATGTTATGGATTATAGAGAACGTACTAATTTAGGCATGATATTTTTTGGATTAAAGTATCTATATTCTAAATCTCATATACAAGAAGTAGAGCGTTCTGCAGATACATATGCTGTAAATTACGGTATGCATGAGTATATTTTAGCAACAAAAAACTTTATACTTAATCACGCATCAATATCTCCTAAATACAAAAAGCGAATAATGAAGTTTTATATGTCTCCAGAAGAAATCATGGAATTGGTAAACTCTAATAACAATACAGAAGAAGAAATAGAAAAAGTACTTAACTAAATTAATAACAATGAAAAAAATAGCATTTATTACACTATTATCACTTATAGCTATAAGTTGTAAGACAGAGACTAAAGAAACAGAGCCTAATTCTGAAACTGCAGAAGTAGATAAAGAAATAACAGAAACAAAAGTGAGTACCACAACACTTACAGAAAACGGTATAGGTATTACACCTATATCCCATGCATCCTTAATTTTAAACTGGGATAATACTGTAATGTATGTGGATCCTGTAGGTGGAGCAGAAGCATATAAAGACCAAAAACAACCTGATGTTATTTTAATTACAGATATTCATGGAGACCATCTTAATGCCGAAACTGTTGCAGCTGTTTACCAACCAAATATAAAAATAATTGCTCCTAAAGCGGTAAAGGATAAGTTACCGAAAGAATGGCAAGACAAGGTTACTGTTTTAAACAATGATCAAGATACCAATATTGGCGATTTTAATATTAAAGGGATTGCTATGTATAACCTGCGCGAAGAAGCTAAAAAGTTTCACGAAAAGGGTCGTGGTAATGGTTATGTAATTGAAAAAAATGACAAACGAGTATACATCTCCGGAGATACAGAAGATATTCCTGAAATGAGAAACCTGCAAGATATAGACATTGCTTTTGTATGCATGAACTTACCATATACTATGACAGTTGAAAATGCTGCAAGCGCTGTTTTAGACTTTAAACCAAACAAAGTTTATCCATACCATTATAGAGGTACCGAAGGTTTGAGTGATGTTTCCAAATTTAAATCACTAGTAAACGAAGGCGATGCTTCAATTAACGTTATACAGTTAGATTGGTATCCAAACCAATAATAATTTTAAAAATAAACATTACAGTTAGGCAGTGCATTCTTAATGCGCTGCTTTTCTTTTTCAGAAAAATTATTGTGTAACGCAGTAAGTGTAGAAAGAGATTTTAACCTGTTAAGGTGTTTAGGCAAGTGTGTAAGTTTATTGTTTGATAGTATTAAAAGCTCAAGCTGTTCACAGTGTACTAAAGATTCTGGTAAGACTTTTAATTTATTGTTTGACAAATTAAGTGTCTTTAAGCCTGTTAAATTTCCAAATGATTCTGGTAGCCAGTTTAATACATTATCTTCTAAATTAAGCCGTTCAAGTTGAGCTGATGCTATCCAAGAATTATCTAGTTCATAAAGTTGGTTATGAGACAAGTCTAGTAGTTTCAAATTTTGTAACTCTTTAAAACTACTTGGAAGGTAGCTAATATGGTTGTTCTGTAAATCTAAATCTGTAAGGTTTTTACATTGTCCTATGCTTGTAGGAAGCGTAGTTAAAGCGTTTAAAGAAAGGTATAGCACCTTCAAGTCTTTAAGGTTACCAATTGTATTAGGCAGAGATTTTAATTTATTTGCCGAAAAATTTAAATGAATTAACTTTTTAAGATTACCTATGTTGTCCGGTAATACTGTTATCCCATTTAACTTTAGGTTAAGCGTTTCTAAATTAGATAGTTTAAATAAGGCTTCAGAACAAAACGTGATATCATTTCGCATTAGGTTTAAAAACTGAAGGTGTTCAAGTAATTCTACATTATTTGGGATGTGTAATAACTCCTGATCTCTTAAATTAAGTTGTCTTGCTTGTAAATTTTCAGCTAATGCATCTTCTACAGAGTAATACACCTTATTTTTTAGTGGACTAAGTTGTTGTGCTTTTGTAAATGGTATTGCTGCCAAACAAAATAAACCAATACAGAATCTAAATTTTAATACTTTAAACATAATAGTTTGTAACTAAAAAAGGCTGGACATATAAATGTTGCCAGCCTTTTCATTAATCTACTTAAATTACCTACTTTGTAGTCTTTAACACCTTGTATTCAAAACGTTTATTATCTGCAGTTACTTGTAAAAGCAACATACCATTAGCAGAATTTACTTGAGATAAATCCACAGTTATAGTATTTTGATTTATTGTTAAGTCATCTGAAGAAATTGCTAATACTTGTCTTCCTAACATATCAAACACATTTACTGAAGCTTTTTCTGGTATATTATTAAGCTCAATATTTACAATACCTGTTGTTGGGTTAGGGTATATGCTTACACCTTCTAAAGATTGAAACTCTGTAGTAGAAAGTACTTCTGCGCCTAAATTTTCTTCTAAAGCAAATACGACAGTTGCAGAACCGTTAAAACTAACATCGTTTCCTGTAGCATCTGTTTGTGTACCATTTGTACCAGATGGATGTTGTATAGAGTAAAAACCATATTTGTTATCTGGAGTGAAAGTTAAACCAGTTGGCTCTGCTCCAGTAGGTGTTCTTGAAAATATTCTTACATCTGGATTAAGTTGTGTATGGTTTACACCCACAACCCATAAATAATTATTACCGCCATCTTGTAATACCCATACATTACCATCATTGTCTATGGTGATATTATCGTTTCCGTTTGCCCAAGGCGCTACGCTTGGTCCAGATTCTGTCTGTAGCGTATACATTGTTGTAACACCACCAACAAAAGTTTCTAAATCTGCAGTAGTTGAACCATCATCTGTAAATCTGTATATCCTACTATATCCTTTTGATGCAAAATAAACGTGACCATCTACCACACTTATTTCGGCGTCTTCTACACCATTAAAATTTGTACCTCCTAAAGATGCTGCCGTATCTCTTATATTGTTGCGCTCNTCTTGNGTNTCGTTAGGAACTTGTACCCAAGNNGCANTAGGATNANTAACTTCTCCANTACCNANANNTGGNAAATCGTTNATGTCTGCAACTAATACAAATACGTCTCCAGAAGATAAATCGAAAGGNGTGTCTGGNACAAANTTNTANANACATTGTGTNCCACCATCTTCNCCNTAATANGCTACAGTNCCATCATTAGAAACNACNACNTTTTCNTGNTTCATTTTNCCCATAGCCCAAAGTTTGTCTTTNATGCCATCGTTATCATANTCCATAACNTGTTTNGTNACAGGATCTATNTCNACNANCCAGCCNACATCAAGGTANCCATCATTNTTNGAGTCATCACTNGAAGANTCTTCNGCNGTNATAATTGTNCCCATTGGTGTNACGCCACCAGANCANTTTCTNATNGTTGTAACNAGNTTTTCNTCATAAAAATCTACAGCTTCNGTAGCATNTACANTCCATAAATTNTCNTCTGTATNAAANCTNACATCTAANANAGANACGCCNCCAGGATTGGTTTCGTGATTTACAGNNACATATCCTAAAGTACTACTNCCNGAAATNGGAACATAACCTGTAAAATCGTGATTACCTGGTACGGTATTGTTAGCAATCACGTCATTTTGTACGGTGTAAGATTCACCTTGCTTAAAAATAAGTTGAAACCTATGCGTGCTAGGAATATCTAAAGTTTCTGCTTGTCCTGTTGGAGCTAAAGAAGTAAAACAAGAAATACAATTNTTTGCATCTTGTGCNTTGCTTTGGTTGTAGCTAACAAATAAAGAACATACTATAAGTGTTCTTATAAGGTGTAAATGTCTTTTCATTTGAATNNTTTTTGGTTGGTTAATTTTCAATAAAAATACATTGATGAACTTGTAATGAAACTAAGTAAATCTTACCCTTTTGTTACCTCAAGTTTAATTGTAGATAAAGTATGTTAATTCAAAATGAAGCAGTATCTGTTAGAGATTTTAGAAATGCGATGAGGTCTTGTTTTTCCGCTTCAGAAAGGTTTAGTGAGTCTTCAGAAAGTGTTTGGTTAGTTACGTTTAAGCCTACGCCATTGCCACCACCATTGTTGTAAAAATCNATGACCTCTTCTAAAGTTTTATAAGCGCCATTATGAAAATACGGAGCAGTAACTTCTATATTTCTTACAGTGGTTGTTTTAAAAGCATTTACATACATCCAAGCACTTTCAGTATGTATGCCGTTTGTAATTCTACCTTTATCATCATCTANTTCTTTGTGTGTTGTTCTTGGGTTTTTTAAAACACCAAGCACTTCGCTTTCTGAATCTTTATAGTAAGGTGGTACTAACCCTGCAAAAGTAGGAGCAAAATGACAGGTAGCACAATTGGCTTTNCCCATAAACAGATTAAATCCATTAGCAACAGATTCTGGAATGGTTTGAGATTCTCCTTTAANATAACGATCAAAACTACTATTAAAAGATCTGAGAGAACTTGTATAAGATGCCAAGGCTTTTAAAACACGTTCTCTAGATATTAAAGTGTCGCCAAATGTGTTTTTAAATTTAGAAGTGTAGGCTTCATTTTTTGATAGGCTATTAAGAATTGCTGTATAACTGGAGTTGAATTCGTTTTCATTGAAGATAACATGCTCAGCTTGTTGTTCTAAATTAAAAGCTCTTAAGTCATAGAAAAATCGATTAGCATATACTGCATTTAATAATGTAGGTGTATTTCTTTGTAAGGTATCTCCATTTTTAAAGCTTATAGGTTTTGGNAAGCCATCTGTAAAAGCCAATTTAGGATTATGGCAGGTTGCGCAACTTACNGTATTTGTTGTACTTAACTTGGTATCGTAAAATAAGCTTTTACCTAAAGACGTTAATAATTCAGAATCTTCTTTTTCTGTAAGGTCTGTATAGAAATAAGGATCTAACAACGTATCATCAAATAATGACGTTGTATTTAAATTCAAGGGTAGTGATTTTATGATATAGCTGTAGCTTTCATCATCTAAAGGAAATTCTCCCAATGTTTTATATAAAGGATCTATAATTTCTTTCAAAAAACCAAGTCTGTCAAAATTTTCAAAATTAATTTCATTAAAGTAAGTAGCACCTCTATTTAATATCGACAATGAATGTGTTATCGCCTTATGATGTGATTGNTTATCAATCTTATTAAGATGAANTGACATATTATCTAATACAACCTTAGTCTCGCTTATACCATTTAAAGATCCTGGCGTATCAAAACCACTAACACCCAANGTNAAAATTCTAATAAGTTCAATTCTTANTGCTGTTATTAGTTCAGAATGTGTAGGATGTTGTTGTTGTACNTTCTTATGTAACCTTAAGCTGGAGAAATAAAGTTTTTTAGTAAGAGAGGCAATGTTAATGGCTTCTTTGTGAACATCNTCACTNTAAATTAGCTCATCTAAAATTTGCAATCCTTCTGGNGGCTTAATTTCAGAACGGTTCTTTACGTAAGATACTTTNTGTAATGGNGCACCATTTATATGAGACTCTATAAACTCTGCATATTTAAAAGCGGTATAAAACTCTATGCGTTTAAAAGAATGTCTTGCGGTAGCTAATTGCTCCTTTAAGTTAGACACAGAGCTTTTAGAAGCACTAAATTGTTGAGCTANACTATCCAAAGTTTTAGTCGCATTTAAGAACGCGTTACTGTCCTCAATTATCTGAGTAGAGTAGTAGTCGTTATTTACACTAGTTGAGTTATAATTTAGTGAGGTGCCAAAAACAATGGTACATATTAAGAAGTACAGTGTGTAAAGCTTGAATTGCATATATCTTATTTGCAACAAAAATATGTGCAGATATAAAAAAGNTCGTTATGGGAGCGTTATGTAAAGATTACGTTATTGAGATATTCATAGAAACCGTTTAATTTGGTACAACATATCATTAACCTTACTTTTGAGCTAAATATTTAAACTACTAGCAACCGTGATAACCACAGACCACATAAAATCACTCCAAAAGCGCGTGGAAAGCTTGAGGAGATATCTTTGACATAGATGCAAAGCGCATACAGATAACCAACGAAGAAGAACAAACATTTGCCCCAGAATTTTGGGATAATCCTCGTGCAGCTCAAGCTGTAATGAAAGAGCTAAACGTAAAGAAAACTTGGGTTGAAGATTACGAACAAGCCATTACATTTGTTGAAGATTTAGAAGTTATTTTTGAATTTTACAAAGAAGGCGAAGCAGAAGAAACCAACGTGAAAGAACGCTATGCAAAAGCTAAAGATCTTATTGAAGATTTAGAGTTTAAAAATATGCTAAGCGAAGAAGGAGACGATTTAAGTGCGGTACTTCAAATTACTGCTGGTGCTGGAGGAACAGAAAGTTGCGACTGGGCAGAAATGCTTATGCGTATGTATTTAATGTGGGCAGAAAAGCGCGGATTTAAAATTAAAGAGCTAAACCTACAAAATGGCGATGTTGCAGGAATTAAGACAGTATCNNTAGAAATTGAAGGGAACTTTGCCTTTGGTTGGTTAAAAGGCGAAAATGGAGTGCATAGGCTTGTAAGAATCTCACCTTTTGATAGTAACGCAAAAAGGCATACCTCATTTGCTTCGGTTTATGTGTACCCATTAGCAGATGACTCTATTGAGATAGATATAAACCCTGCAGATATTTCTTGGGACTTTGCAAGAAGTAGTGGTGCAGGTGGCCAAAACGTAAATAAGGTAGAAACCAAAGCTATACTTACTCACCATCCGTCTGGAATTGTGATACATAATTCTGAAACACGCTCACAACTAGAAAATAGGGAAAAGGCTATGCAAATGCTTAAATCGCAATTGTATGAGATAGAGTTGCGCAAACAACAAACACAACGTGATGAAATAGAATCCTCTAAAATGAAAATTGAATGGGGTTCTCAAATTAGGAATTATGTTATGCATCCTTATAAGTTAGTTAAAGATGTAAGAACGGCTCACGAAACTGGTAACGTAGATGCAGTTATGAACGGTGATATAGATGCATTTCTTAAAGCTTTTCTTATGGCTTCAGGACAAAAACAAGAAGAAGATACCCTATAGTTTTAGAAAAGTTTAAGAGCATTTTTTTGATGGTCCATATACTTAGCATTATATTATTTAAGAATTTAAAATATATAATGATGAAACGTATACTTATAATACTTACCATATTAATAGCTAATACAGTGGCTTTTAACGCCCAAAGTATTACGCAAGAACGTACCAGTGAAGAACTTGAAAAAGAGGTAAGACAACAAACTGAACAACTAGCTTCAGAATTAGGGTTAACAGATAAGCAGGCTAAAGAATTTGAACGAAATACAATAAAGTATTCCCTAAAAATAGATGAGGTCTTACAAAAAGACATCCCTAAGAAAAACAAGACATTTCAAATTAATGTTTTAGAAGAACAACGTATAAGAGCAACTAGAAATATACTTACAAAACCACAATACGACTTATATTTAAAGATGCTAAGTATCAAAGACGATAACAAATAGATTAACCAATTTAACACAACATGATAACAATATATCACAATCCAAGATGTAGTAAATCTAGAGATGGCGTAAAAGTTTTAGAAGAATCTGGGAAAGAATTTAAAACTGTTAAGTATTTAGATGACAACCTTTCTTTTCAAGAACTAACAGAATTAATTGGTAAGATTGGAATACAACCAATTGATCTTGTAAGGAAAAATGAAAAGATTTGGAAAGAAGACTATAAGGGTAAAGACCTGAGCAAAACAGATATTGTAAATGCCATGGTTAATAACCCTAAACTTATAGAGCGTCCTATTGTTGTTACAGATTATGGTGCCGTTATAGGAAGACCTTCAGAAAAAATTGAAGAATTATTAGATAAACCTAATCAAGAACCAATTTAAGTTTAGGAATTTCATATAATCCTTGTATATTTAAAATCTTAAAACTAAACTTATGAAACGCTTATTACTAGTATTAGCCCTTGTTGTAGGGTTTACATTTACAACACAAGCCCAATCTGCAAGCACTAAAAAAGCAGATGTGGCTATTGAGCAAGCTGCTAAAGCTAAGGTTGCAACACTTAAAAGCACTTTAGATTTAGATGTAAAGCAGGTTAAATTGATGGAGCAAAATCTATCTCAATTTGAAGCTCACAAAAAACAGGTTATGGATGCAGATATTTCTGCAACAGCAAAATCTGAAAAAATTGCAAAAATGGAAACTTATAGATTAGAGTCTGTAAAGCAAATTCTAACTAATGACCAGTATAACCAATATGTAGCACTATTGGGTAAAAAGTAATTTTTTACAACATATTAAATTTTAAAAGGCCGCAATTTTGCGGTCTTTTTTCTTTTAACACAATCTTAACTCTTATAGATTTTACATCTCTACACTTAGGTAGTCAAACACACAAAATTAATGTAATGACTAAAAACCTTCTAGTTGCTTTAATAAGCATACTAACTTTTTCTAATTCAATTTTAGCACAACAGTCTTCTGGAGATGAAGTTACTGTAACAGGAACTGTTGTAGATAAATCTGCAAACATACCGTTGGAGTATGCTACAATTTCATTCCAGAGTATTAATGATGCTACAAAATTAACTGGTGGCGTAACAGATGCAAATGGTAAGTATTCAATCCAGGTTCCTGTAGGCACATATAAAATTACAATCGAGTATATTTCTTTTGAGCCTTATATAATTTCAGAAAAATCAATAACAGAGTCTACCAGCTTAGGTACTGTAAGTTTAGATTTTGCTTCAGACAGTTTAGATGAGGTTGTTATTAGAGCAGAAACAACTCAAGTAGATATAAGACTAGATAAGAAAATTTACAATGTAGGTAAAGATTTGCTAGTTCGTGGTGGTTCGGTGAGTGATGTATTGGATAATGTTCCTAGTGTATCTGTAGATGTTGAAGGTAATGTGGCGTTAAGAGGAAATGATAACGTACGTATTCTTATTAACGGTAAACCATCTGGACTAGTAGGTATTAGTGGTAGTGATGGTCTTAGACAAATACCTAGTGAGGCTATTGAGCGTGTTGAGGTTATTACATCTCCTTCTGCTAGGTATGATGCAGAAGGTACTGGTGGTATCTTAAATATAATTCTTAAAAAGGATAAACTTGTAGGATTTAATGGTAGCGTAAATGTGACAGTAGGAGATCCTGCAAACAATACAGCTTCTGCAAGTGTAAATTATAGAACTAAGGATATAAACCTATTTACCAATACTGGATATTCTTACAGAAAATCTAATGGTGGTGGCTTTAATAATAGAGAAAGTTTTAATGAGGATTTACAATACAGGTTTGTAGATGAAGACAGAGATTTTGAAAGACTTAGAAAAGGATTTAATAGCAATATTGGTTTAGAGTGGTTTATTAATGAAAGCTCTACTCTTACAAATTCATTCTTTATAAGAAACCAAGACAACTCTTCAGAAAATAATACAATTACAAACCGTTATGAGGATACAAGAGATGCGTTGTCTAACGCTTCCAGACGTTTTGATACAGAAACAGAAGATGACCAAACATTTCAATATTCATTAAACTATGTGAAAGATTTTAATGATGATGGCCACAAGCTAACATTCGATTTTCAATATGAAAAAAGTAGTGAAGACGAATTTTCTAACATTACAGATACAGACACATTTCCTGCCGAGCTAGTGACAGACCAAGAGCGAGTACAAACTTTGGAAGATCAAAATGAAATTTTACTACAGGCAGACTACGTTTGGCCAATAGATGAAAACACTCAGTTTGAAGCAGGTTATAGAGGAACCTTTAATGACTTAACTACAGATTATACAGTATCTGCTATAGATGATAATAATAACTTTATAAGAAATGACTCTTTAAGTAATGTGTTATTTTATGGAGAGCGTGTAAATGCGTTATACTCTCAATATGGTAAAAAGATTAATAAGTTTTCTGTACTATTGGGATTACGTTTAGAGAATACTCAAATTACTATAGACCAGATAACCACAAATAATTTAGCTAAGAAAAATTACACAAACTTATTCCCAACTGTAAACTTAGGATATGAGTTTACTGAAAGTAGTAGTGCAACTTTAGGATATAATAGAAGAATAAGAAGACCTCGTAGTCGTTTTATTAATCCGTTTCCATCAAGAAGTAGTGAAACAAACTTATTTCAAGGTAATCCAGACTTAGATCCTGTATTTTCTGATGGTGTAGACTTAGGATACCTTAAACGTTGGAAAGGCTTTACTCTAAATACATCTATTTATTATACAAGAAGTACAGATGTTTTTGAATTTATAAGTGAAGATACTGGCCAAGTTACCAATAATGGAGATGCTGTAGTAAGACGTTTTCCTGTAAACTTAAGCAGTAATGACCGTTATGGTTTTGAATTAACATTAATGTACAAGCCTGCAAAATGGTGGACCTTAAATTCTGACTTCAACTTATTTAACTCTAAGACAGAAGGTACGTTTAATGGCCAAGATTTTGGAGCAGACAACACAAGTTATTTTGTAAGATTAAATAGTAAAGTTACGTTACCTGCAAATATAGATTTCCAGACACGTATGTTTTATAGTGGTCCTAGTGAAGATGCACAGTCTAAAAGCGAAGGTGTATTTTCTACCAACGTAGCATTAAGTAAAGATATATTTAAAGAACAAGCTACTATTAGCTTTAATGTAAGCGATGTTTTTAATAGTAGAAAAAGACGCTCTGAAACCTTTACAGATACATTTTTTAACGAAAGTGAATTCCAATGGAGACAACGCCAAGCTACACTTTCTTTAACGTATAGATTTAATCAGAAAAAGAAAAGAGAAAGAGGATACGATGGAGGAGATGATGAAGGTGGAGAGTTTGAAGGTTAGTAAAGCTAGCTCTCTACAACAGAAAAACCCTTCTAAAATTATTTAGAAGGGTTTTTTTATAAAATAAAGCTAAATAAGATTTTAGCTATTTGCCTGTTTTTTAGCTTTACGCTCAGCTTGTTTTTCTTTTACCATTTCCATAATTGCACCACCAATCCAATAAGGAATAAAAGATGCTAAAAATATCATTAACCAAAAACCGATGGTTAAAATAGTTAAGAATGCTAAAAAGCCTAAGTATTGGTCAAAATCGAACATAACAGTTTTTTTCGTAAAGTTTGTCAAAGATACTAAAGCTGGTAAATGTTATGCAAGTGATAAGGCATTTTTTTCAACATAGAAATTAACAAGAATACTTTTTTATGCCTTTAAAGTAAAAAAGCCTGCCTTTTTAAGAAGACAGGCTTTTTAAAATATCTATAAAATTATATTAAACAACAAATAAAGGTTTGCCGTTCATCATATCATGAATGCTATTTTTAACAGCATCTAACTCACTATCATTTTCAATATTATTAATTACACGATCAATATACTCTACAATAGTTTTCATATCATCTTCAACCAAACCTCGAGTAGTAACTGCAGCAGTACCAATACGTATTCCTGATGTTACAAATGGCGACTCAGTATCAAAAGGAACCATATTTTTATTTACAGTAATTTCTGCTTTACCTAAAGTTTCTTCAGCAAGTTTACCTGTTACATTTTTATTTCTAAGGTCAATAAGCATCATGTGGTTGTCTGTTCCGCCAGAAATCACATCATAACCTCTTTCAACAAAAGCTTCTGCCATAACGTGAGCATTCTTCTTAACCTGAACCATATAATGTAAAAATTCATCTGTAAGCGCTTCGCCAAAAGCAATAGCCTTTCCTGCAATTACATGCTCTAAAGGACCACCTTGGTTTCCAGGGAAAATACCGCTATCAAATAAAGAAGACATCTTTTTAGGTTTACCACTCTTAAATGTTAATCCAAATGGATTGTCAAAATCTTCACCCATTAAAATCATACCACCACGAGGACCGCGTAATGTTTTATGAGTAGTTGTTGTACAAACGTGACAGTGAGGAATAGGATCAGATAGTAAGCCCTTTGCAATTAAACCAGCAGGATGCGCAATATCTGCCATTAAAAGTGCGCCTACGCTATCTGCAATTTCTCTAAAACACTTATAATCTATCTCTCTTGAATAGGCAGAAGCTCCTGCAATGATAAGCTTAGGCTGTTCGCGCTCTGCAATTTTCTGAATATTATCATAATCTAATCGTCCTGTTTCACGTTCTACACCATAATGAACAGGATTGTATAATTTACCAGAGAAGTTTACTGGAGAACCATGTGTAAGGTGACCGCCATGAGATAAATCAAAACCTAAAAATTTGTCACCTGCATTTAAGCAAGCTGCAAAAACTGCAGTGTTAGCTTGAGATCCAGAATGAGGTTGTACGTTTGCCCAAGAAGCTCCAAAAAGTTCCTTTGCTCTATCTATTGCAATTTGCTCGACAACATCTACAACTTCACAACCACCATAGTAACGCTTGCCAGGATAACCTTCGGCATATTTATTTGTAAGTACAGACCCAACAGCTTCCATAACTTGGTCACTAACAAAATTTTCACTTGCTATAAGCTCTAAACCATTTGTTTGGCGTTCTTTTTCTTTAGAAATTAAATCGAATATTTCAGTATCACGTTGCATAGGAGGTAAATCTTTAATTGAAAGCCCAAAAATAACAAAAAGCAAGTGTAAAATTGTCTTTAATGTATATATTTGATTACTTTATTGCACAACATATAAACATATAAACTCTATGAAAATAACCGCTAACGACCCAAAACGACAAACGTGGTTGCCGGTTCCCGATAAATCTGATTTTCCAATTCAAAATATTCCATTTGGTGTATTCCTTACACGTGACGATGTCATTACTATTGGAACACGAATTGGAGATACCGCTATAGATCTTGGAGCATTGCACCAATTAGGATACTTTGAGGGTATTCCTTTAACAGATGATATTTTTTTACAGGATACGCTAAACGACTTTATTTCCGATGGAAAGAAAACTTGGCGTTTAGTAAGAAATAGAATCGCAGAGCTTTTTGATGTTAAAGATAAATCTTTACAAAATCACGATGAGCATAAAGAACGTGTTCTCTTTGCAATGGATGAAATAGAAATGCAATTGCCAGTACAAGTTGGTGATTATACAGATTTTTATTCCTCTATTGAACATGCTACCAATGTAGGTACAATGTTTAGAGATCCAGATAATGCGTTATTACCAAATTGGTTGCACATACCAGTTGGATATCACGGTCGTAGTTCTTCTATAATACCAAGTGGTATTCCAGTACATAGACCATTAGGTCAAAAATTACCAAAAGGTGCAGATAACCCTAAATTAGGACCATCTCGTTTAGTCGATTTTGAGCTTGAGATGGCTTTTATAACAACAGATGCTAATCATTTAGGAGAACCAATTCCTATAGATGAAGCTGAAGACTATATTTTTGGACTAGTATTATTTAATGACTGGAGTGCTAGAGATATTCAAAAATGGGAATATGTGCCATTAGGACCTTTCTTAGCAAAAAGTTTTGCCTCATCAATATCACCTTGGATTGTTACTCTGGACGCTTTGGAACCTTTTAGAACAGAAAGCCCAAAACCACTAAAGAAACAGTTGGAGTACCTTCAATACAAAGGGAAAAAGAGTTTTGATATTAAACTTCAAGTTGCAATACAACCAGAAGATAAAGTAGAAACTGTTGTTGCTAATACAAACTTTAAATACATGTATTGGAATATGAGCCAGCAGCTAGCACACCATACTATTAATGGTTGTCCTGTAAATTCTGGAGATATGATGGGTAGTGGTACTATATCTGGTCCAACACCAGATTCTTACGGATCTATGTTAGAGTTATCTTGGAGAGGAGAGAAGCCAGTGAAATTAAAAGAAGGTGGTGATCGTAAATTTATAGAAGATAATGATACAGTAATTATTAGAGGTTACTGTGAGAATAAAGACATAAGGTTAGGTTTTGGTGAAGTTTCCACAAAATTATTGCCTGTTTTTAAAAAACAATAAAAGCTTAAGTTTTTAATTTAATAACAAAAACACCTACAGTTAACGCTGTAGGTGTTTTTTGTTAAATTCATTTGTAGGAATAAACTTTAACAAGATATTATTAATAGATATAATGTTAATTGTATAAATTTATTTAACAAATTTTAAATTTCCTCTTATGAAAAAAATTACTTATTGGCTTTTTTTGTTAATATTTACAATTTCCTTAACATCTTTGGAAGCGCAAGAAAAGCGACAAACAACAGCACAAGAACAAGAAATTGAAGCAAAACTTCAAACCCTATTTGGTTTGGAAAAAGAAGTTTTTGAAAGGCGTGTAAATATCTCTGCACAGCAACAATCACCTAAAGCTCTTAAGATGTCTAGTAATTCTTTACAGAGGTCTACAGAAATTCAATCCTCACACGTACAATCTGGTTTTAACCTTCAAGGCGATTTAAGCTGTAGCCAAGAGCAGGTAAGTAATAATTTTGAAAATGGATTATTTATTGAAGCTGGCGGTCAAAAAGTTGCAGATGATTTTTTTGTTTCAATAAATACAGACACGTTTGATGTTAACCAAATTAGTGCTAACATACTAACACAAGGTGGTTTAGAAAGTGTCAATATTACATTTTATGAAGATGATGCTGGTTTACCTGGTACACAAATAGGTGCTTCAATAGTTAGTTTAGTCCCAACATCTCAAGATGTTATAGGGACAGCTTTTGGATTTGATGTACACGATGTTGTTTTAGATTTACCAAGCACAATTTCTTTTGCAGGCACAGGTACAGAAGCTGTAAGATATTGGGTTCAATTAGAAGGAAACCCAAATACTGCAGGAACAAGTGTTGGTATAGAGTCAACTTCTGTAGGTGTAATAGGAGAGTTATCTGTATTTGATAATGATGGAAATGCAACTAATGAATGGCTTTTAAATGATGGCGGCTTAGATAGTGTAATTACTATAAGCGGTAATTGTATACAAGTTTCAGGCTGTTTAGCACCTGAAAACTTTGTAGTAAGCCCAACTGGAGAAAATGCAGATTTTACTTGGGATAATGTTCCAGGTGCTGTTGATGGTTATACACTATCAGTTTTTGAAGCTGGCGCAGATCCTACTACTGCAACTGCTGTATTTAGCGCTAATTATGGTGCGGGAACAACTATGGCAACAGCTACAGGCTTATCTACAACTACACCTTACGATGCGTATATAAGTTCAGATTGTGGTGGTACAATTTCTGCTCAAAACACATTAAGTTTTTCAACTACTATTGAAGATCCTGTTTGTGGTAACAGTTATTTAGATTCTGGAGGAAGAGATAACAATTACCAGGACAGTGAGCTAATCACAACTACAATTTTTCCTGAAAATGATGGAGATGTTGTAACCTTAACTTTTACGTTTGTTGATATTGAAGTAAATACTACAGGCGCAGGAACTCAAGATGGTTGTTGGGATTTCCTAACCATTTATAATGGACCAGATACGACGTCTCCTGTATTAGCACAAACTCTTTGTGGTGAGGCTAGTGGTTCTGGAGCAACACCATCTGTTGATACAAGTAATCTTGAAATAGGTGATTCATTCACATCAACAGATATGTCTGGAGCATTAACAATTGTATTTACATCTGATGAAGTCTTTAACTTTGGTGGATTTGAAGCCGTTATCTCTTGCGATGTGCCTCCTGTTTGTATGGCACCAGATTTAGTACTTGATAATGTTACTACAGACACTGCAGAATTTAGTTGGAGTGAAGTTGCAAATGCTAATAATGGGTATATCTTCTCTGTATTTAGCGAAGGAGCAGACCCTACAACAGCAACTCCTGTTTATACAGAAAATATACCTGCAGGAACGCTTACAGCTACAGCAACAGGTTTATCAGATACTACTATATATGACGCATACATCACTGCAGATTGTGATGCCGACGGTTTGTCTGCATCAGACTCGGTGACATTTGAAACCAATTTTCCAGATCCTGCTTGTGGTGGCAAATTTTATGATACTGGTGGACCAAATGGTGACTTTGAAAATAACGAAGACTACACAACTATAATTGCTCCAGATGATGCAGGAGATGTAGTTACTGCAACATTTACCTTTGTAAACAATACAGAATTTGATGTACTTACTGTAGATACTGGTGATGGTAGTGGCCCTCAAGTAGTACCAGAAATACCAATGGGAGGCACTCCAATCTCATATACTTCATTTGCATCAGATGGTAGCTTAACATTTCAATTTACATCTTCAGGTGTAGTTGAAAATGCAGGTTGGGAAGCAGATATCACTTGTGATTTACCAGCGGCTTGTTTACAACCACTTAATTTTGATGTTTCAGCAATTACAGATACATCAGCTACATTTACTTGGGATGAAGAAACTAATGCAACGAATGGATATGTTTTAGAAGTTTATAGTTTTGGTGATAGTCCAGGATCTGGAACGCCTGTTTATACAGAAACTGTTGCATCTGGAACTTTAACAGCAACAGCTACAGGATTAGACACTAACTCAATGTTTACTGCTTATATTTATTCAGATTGTGATACAGATGGTATATCAGAAACTACAGACATAGAGTTTGAAACCTTAATAACGCCACCAGCTTGTGATGGCACTTTTAGCGATAGTGGTGGAGTAGATGGTAATTATTCTTCTAGTGAGGTTACTACAACTACAATTACACCAGACAACGCTGGAGATGCTGTTACTATTACGTTTACTTACGTAGATATTGAAACAGCTACAGCTGCAGGAAGTCAAGATGGTTGTTGGGATTTTATGACCATTTATAATGGCCCAGATACCACATTCCCAGTTTTAGCACAAACACTTTGTGGTGAAGAGAGTGGAGATGGTGGTGCACCTTCTGTAGATACAAGTTTACTATCTGTTGGAGATGCATTTACATCAACAGATCCTTCAGGTGCATTAACTATTGTTTTTACTTCAGATAGTTCAGTTGAAGAGACAGGTTGGTTAGCAGACGTAACTTGTGCTACATTATCTGTGGATGAGTTTAGTGCAACTAACTTTACATATTATCCAAATCCTAGCACTGGATATTTAACTATTAATTCTAAAGAAACTATTGACTCTGTTGAAGTAATTAATCTATTAGGACAGCAATTAATTAAACAGAAGCCTAATAGCCAAGATTATACTTTAGACTTAACTACGTTAAGTGCAGGACAATATTTCTTAAGAGCACAAATAGATGGTAAAACTGTGGTAAAATCTATTTTAAAAGAATAAGTTTTAAATTCAATTAATATGCAAAACGCTGGTAATTTAATTACCAGCGTTTTTTTATTATACATTAGAATGTGAATTTAAACCTTGTCTTTTAGGAATTTAGCGGTGTAACTTTTTTTATTCTTCACAACTTCTTCTGGAGTGCCATATGCTAATAATTGACCACCAGTTTCACCACCTTCCAAACCAAGATCTATGATGTAATCTGCACATTTTACAAGGTCCATATTATGCTCTATAACTATTACAGAATGTCCTTTTTCAATAAGTGCATTAAACGATTTTAAAAGCTTATTAATATCGTGAAAATGTAATCCAGTTGTAGGCTCGTCAAAAATAAATAATACCTTGTCTTTTGATGTGCTTTTAACTAAGAAAGAAGCAAGCTTAATACGTTGAGCCTCGCCACCAGATAGTGTAGAAGAGCTTTGGCCTAATTGTACATAACCAAGACCAACATCTTGTAAGGGTTTTAGTTTTCGAGTAACTTTAAGTTCTGCTTGCTCATCAAAAAATGATATGGCATCATCTATAGTCATAGTTAAGATATCATGTATAGATTTATCACCATATTTAACTTCTAACACTTCTTTTTTGAAACGCTTTCCTTGGCAAGTTTCACACTGTAAGTGAACATCTGCCATAAATTGCATCTCTATAGTAACTTCTCCTTCGCCTTTACAAGTTTCGCATCTGCCACCATCAACATTAAAGCTAAAGTGTTTTGCTTGGTAATTTCTAATTTTAGATAATTTCTGAGAAGCAAATAAACTTCGTATATCATCATAGGCTTTTATATACGTTACTGGATTACTTCTAGAAGAGCGACCTATAGGGTTTTGATCTACAAACTCGATAGCTTTTACATTTCCAAATTTACCTTTAAGTTCAGAAAATTGTCCAGCCTTTTCACCATAACCGCCAACTTCTTTTAACATTGCTGGATACAGTAATTTTTTAATCAAAGTACTTTTTCCACTACCTGAAACTCCAGTAATAGCAGTAAAAACACCTAAAGGAAACGTAACATCAATATTTTTTAAATTATTTTCTCTAGCACCAACTATTGTAGCTTCATACTTCCAACTTCTTCTTTTGTCGGGTAAGGGAATTTCCTTAGTGCCATTTAAATAATCTGCGGTTAAAGAGTTGGATTTTAAAATATCGTTATAGGTTCCGGTAGCGACTACGTGACCACCATGTGTTCCTGCTTCTGGACCAATATCTATAATTTCGTCTGCAGCTTTCATGATATCTTCGTCATGCTCTACTACAATCACGGTATTACCTAAGTCTCTCAAATCTTTTAAAACACCAATAAGACGCTCTGTGTCTTTAGGATGTAAACCAATGGACGGTTCATCTAAAATATACATAGATCCTACTAAACTACTACCTAAAGATGTTGCGAGGTTAATACGTTGGGATTCTCCACCAGAAAGTGTGTTACTTTTTCTATTTAGTGTTAAATAATCTAAACCAACATTAGATAAGAACTCCAACCTGCTCGTAATTTCTTTTAAAAGCCGCTTTGCTATAACTACATCATATTCATTTAAAGTTAGAGATGTAAAGAAATCTCTTACTTTATTTAGAGGAAGCTCAACCAAATCTGTAATAGTTGCATTGCCAACCTTAACGTAATTGGCTTCGGGTCTAAGTCTTTTTCCTTTACATACTGTACATCTAGTTTTGCCTCTATACCTAGATAGCATTACTCTGTTTTGAATTTTATAGGCTTTAGATTCTAGCTCAGCAAAAAAGTCATTTAAGCCAGTAAAGTATTTGTTGCCTGTCCACACTAAGTCTTTATGCTCTTGAGATAACTCAAAATAAGGTTTGTGAATAGGAAAGTCGAATTTATGTGAGTTGTTAACTAATTGATCTCTATACCAACTCATGCTTTCACCACGCCAAGGAAATATAGCATTCTCATAAATTGATAGTCCTGTGTTAGGTAATACCAAATCTTCATCTATACCAATTACATCTCCGTAACCTTCACATTTAGGGCACGCACCATAGGGATTATTAAAACTAAAAAGATGCGGATTTGGCTCTAAAAATGAAATGCCGTCCAACTCAAATTTATTACTAAAATGATAACGTTTATTAGTATCTAGTTCTTCAATAAAAAGCTCGCCTTTACCTTCATAAAAAGAAGTTTGTATGGAGTCTGCCAGTCTATTTAGATAATCTTCGTCATTTTTTGTAATAATTCTATCAACCACTAAAAACAAATCTTTAGGTTTTTTTGGAAGATTGGCTTCATCTATTCGTTGTACATCACCATCTACCAAAATTCTGCTGTATCCTTGTTGTAATAATACGTTTAGTTTTTCTTCTAGGGTTCTTCCTTTTTCAATTAAAAAAGGAGCTAATAGTAGGAGTTTTGTACGTTCCTCATAGTTGGAGATATGCTTTACAACATCTGCTACTGTATCTTTTTTTACTTCTTGACCAGATTTAGGGGAATATGTTCGTCCTATTCGAGCAAATAAAAGTTTTAAATAATCATATACCTCGGTCGATGTGCCTACAGTACTTCTAGGATTTGTACTATTAACCTTTTGTTCAATAGCAATTGCTGGAGCTATTCCTTTAATACTTTCTACTTTAGGCTTGTCTAATCTGCCAAGAAACTGCCTGGCATAGGAGGAAAGACTTTCTACGTAACGGCGTTGGCCTTCTGCATACAACGTGTCAAAAGCCAAGCTGGATTTTCCAGAACCAGAAAGTCCTGTGATGACCACCAATTTATTTCTTGGTATAACAACATTTATATTTTTTAAATTATGAAGACTTGCGCCTTTTATGATGATGTTTTTCTTAGGATTAACATCTATATCTTGGACTTTCATATGTAGTAAACTGCAATTTTTGCAAAGATAAGCAAAGCATTTTTGCTTTAATCCTGAGGTTTTAAAACATTAAATGTTAAAGTTTTAAGTTTAATTTTGCATAATTGATTTGAATGTTGTTATATTTACGCCCAACGTATCACACTAAATCATATTGCCTATAGCATACAGTTACTTTAAAAAATTTATGATCGCTTCTCTCGAGGCACCTAAAAGTAACATGTATGATGCAATATTCAACTTCAGATGCAGCTCTTGTCCGTAAATATATGGATGGTGACGAAACAGCACTAAGCACTCTAATAAATAGACACCAACAAAAACTTTATAGTTTTATTTATTCTAAGGTTTTTGACCGTACCATAACAGAAGATGTTTTTCAAGACACTTTTATTAAGGTTATAAGAACTCTTAAGCGAGGAAAATATAATGAAGAAGGTAAGTTTTTACCTTGGGTTATGCGTATTTCTCATAATCTTGTTATAGACCACTTTAGAAAAAACAGTCGCATGCCTAAGTTTGAAGGCAAAGGTGACTTTAGCATTTTTGATGTTTTAAAAGAAGATACATTAAATGCTGAAAAGATGCTCATTAAAGAGCAAATAGAAAGCGATGTACGGGAATTAATACATGAATTGCCAGAAGATCAAAAAGAAGTTTTAATAATGCGTATTTATAAAGACATGAGCTTTAAAGATATTGCAGAACAGACAGATGTGAGTATTAATACTGCTTTAGGGCGTATGAGATATGCATTAATTAATTTAAGAAAAGTTATAGAGGAGCATAATATTGTATTAACCAATTACTAAATACAATATGTTTGAATTTTAGGCGTTTTTAGGAATAACTAACGCATAAATTTAAACCATGCCAAAACTTTACTCAAATACATCTTCTGAAGAGGTTTCTCAATTAAAACCAAAAAAAGAAACAATTGCCTTTTTGTTGAATTATTCGAAGGCATTGCGAGTTATTGATTGTGACCCACTAAAGTTTGAGACAATTTTAAACTAGTCTCATCTAGATTGTTCTAACAAACCCATTACTTAGCCGAATGGGTTTTTTTTATGTTCTATTTTTTCTTTTTGTAGTAATCTGCTAATACAGTTTTTCTACCTATGGTTTTAGTAATAATGTCTTTGTCTAAGTCCCAACCTCTTGCTGGAGAATATTCTCTGCCGTACCAGATTATTTGCAAATGAAGATCATTCCAAAGCTCTTTTGGGAATAATCGCTTTGCGTCTTTTTCGGTTTGCACCACATTTTTTCCATTGGTTAAATTCCAACGATACATTAACCTATGTATATGAGTATCTACTGGGAAAGCTGGAATGCCAAAAGCTTGGCTCATTACAACACTTGCTGTTTTATGCCCTACAGCTGGTAAGCTTTCTAAAGCTTCAAAATCTGCAGGAACTTTGCCATCATATTTATCTATTAAGATTTCACTCAAACCATGTATACCTTTGGCTTTCATAGGAGAAAGACCTACAGGTTTAATTATATCTCTAATTTCTTCAACAGATAATTTTACCATTTTATAAGGATTGTCTGCAACCTCAAATAAGAGTGGTGTAATTTTATTTACCCTAACATCTGTGCTCTGTGCAGACATAAGTACTGCTATTAATAACGTATAAGGATCTTTATGATCTAATGGTATAGGTATGGTTGGGTATAATTCCTGGAGTTTATCTATTACAAATTGAACTTTTTCAGCTTTGGTCATAATTGTAGGTTTATTTCAATTTAAACTTCTGAATGTGTAGATTAACATTTAAAACATCTTCTTTTTTAGGATGTTTAGTTGCTTCCATCTGTTTTAAAAAATTAAATAATGCTTTAGTGTCTTCAAAAGTATTATTACTTCTTGCACTTACTTGTCTGTAAAAATTATCATTTAAAGTAGTGGTTTGTAACCTTAACTCATTCCTTATATATTCCATAAACAAAGAAATTTGTTTATTAATAATACTTTTATGGTCTTTTTTATCTAGATATAGGCCTGCAATAGTTTTGGTATAATCGTAAGTTTTGTTGCTTAGTGGTGTAATTACTTTAATGGCTCTTTGTTTTCGCTTGCCTTCAAAAATTACAAATAAGACTCCTGTTATTAACAATAAATAATAAGACCATTTAAAATACTTATTACTAAACAACACATACATTAATGAGGTTTGAAATGTTTGACCGCTTTTATAATGCCTATCCCAATATATTTTGTCATTAGTATTTAAATAAGCTAAAGCGTGTTCTGTGTAGCTTATGTTGTCTTCCATTAACATAAAGTAATTGGTGAATGCTTTAGGAAAAAGATGTAAAGTAAGCGAGCCTTTACCATATGGTAATTTTATAAAATTCACGTAGTTTTCCTTTATCGCTCTATTTTCATTAAGATAGTCTGCATAACCTAAAATTGTAGTTTTAAGCGTGTCTATTTCGTTGAAATATGATACATAACTAGTTCTCCCAAAGTCGTATGCGCTGTCTTGCTTAAATTTAGGATTCGAAAGATTTAAAAGAGGTCTTTGCCTCATATCCTTAGTAGACAGCAACGTTTCTGTCTGTAATCCTAGTGAATCTTTCGTAGGTTTACTTATGCTATTAGCAGATAAGAATACGTTGTTGCCTTTTGAAACCCAATTTAATATTGTGTTTAATTCATCTTTGTCAAAATAGACGTTGTTATTAAGAAAAAAGTAGGTGCCTTGGTGAACTGTATCTTGTAAAAATTCATAAGGTGGTACATCAACTAAGGTTATATCGGTACTTTTATTTTGCGATAAACTTTCGAATAAGACATAGCTTCCAAACGGTATTTTATCTTGGTTTATATAACTCTCAAACCAATTTACGGGCTCTTTTTCTAGCGACTCTAGGATAACTAATCCCGCTAAAAATGCTATGAAAATGCCAAACATTATTTTGTAAGACTTACTCATAGTAGTGTTTCAATTTCATTAAACTGCGCCTTGGCTTTTACATAGTCTTTTTGAGTAATACTAAAGTTACCATACCATATAAAATCATAGATTCTGGTAATGTTTGTAAACCCATTTTTAAGATTTTTATTGGTGATCTCGTTAAGGTAATCTGTATTAGTCTTATCAAATTCATAGTCTATCTGTTCAGCATCTGTCAACTGCTTAAGAACAAATAAGTAATGGTACCTTATAGCTAACCTATACTGTTTATTATTTAATGCATCTTCAATTAAAGATGGTATGTGTTGTCTCTTTATGATATCTTCATCTTCACTCATTAAAACCTCTCCAGAATCTGGTGATTTTAAAAAACGATTACCAATATTTAATTTTATAAAAAGCCAGACTATAAACCCTACTATGCCAACAAGAATTAGATATGGTAAATAATTTACTAGAAATAGAAGAATTGCATTGCCTTCATAATCACCAAATAGCCAATTCATAAATTGAATCCATTTTGTATTAAGCCAGCGTTTGATTTTTTGCCACCAAGTTACTTCTTCAACTATTTCTACATAATTGAAGTCTGAATCTTTTTTTAAGTCTTTAATAAATGACCTGTTTATTTGTAATGGATTTACATCAGTATCATCAATCAAGATTTGCCTATCGGGTTTAGCAATAGTGTCTACTTGGGCATTAGTAACTAAGCTAAAGCAGAATATTAATATGTAAAGAAATGTTTTTATAATTCTGAATTAGAGCGGTTTCCTAAATTATCTATAGTTTCAATAGTACCAGTGTAATTTTTGCGTTCATTTAGGTTGAAGTAAAGAAATGCTGTCATAATTGCATAAAAAATATATAGTAGATATTGAAACACATTACTTATAACACTTAATGTAACATAAACCCAATCGAACATTGAGCTAGGATCGCCTTGAGAAATTTCTGATGATATAGTAAAGGCTTTCACAAATGTGTACATAAACATTGGTATTTGAACCACTAAACCAATAATATAAAGCAGAATACCAAAAATGAAAATCGTAATAAAAGACATCCACCAATTACTTTTAATGAGTTGAAAGCTATGGCTTATGCTACCTAATATGTCTTTCTTTTCAAAAATAAGTATGGCAAAAACTAACGTTAGGGGAACCATTACATAAATGCCAGGAATTACACATAACGCTAAACCTAAAAATAAAATTATTGAAGACACTACACCAAGACCAATTAGTTCCCAAAAGGTATACTTTACTTGATGCGAGATGTTACTTTGAGATATAGTACCGTCATTTTGTATATAATCTTTTATAAAATTTAAAATGGTACCGTAGAGTAAAGCATAATAAATAAGGATTGAAACGATAAGAAATGCCATAGAGGCAAATAAATTTCCTAAGCCCATACCGGTATCAAATGTTTTAAACAACTCGCCACTAGCTAAAGAGCCTAGAGTAGAGTAGTTGTAATAAATTGTAGCAGCTACCAATATGAGGAAAAAAGGGCCCACATTTTTTATTAATGCTTTAAACAAAGCTTTATAGTTTTCTCTGAAGAATTTAAAAGTATCTGTTATAATCTCTCCTAGCTCACGCTGGCGCTTAAATTGTATTGAGTTGTCTTTCATGTTTTTTGTGAAGTTGTATTGGATAAATAACGTAATAAAATAAAATTAGAGCTAAGGATATAACTATTATGCATATAGCTAACCAGTCTGGCATTTCTGTATGTCGGGTTACAAAACCTTCTAAAAAACCAGCAATTATAAAAAAAGGTATTGTACTAATTACAATTTTTAAACCTGCTTTAATTCCATTTACAAAAGATGTAAGTCTGGTAAACGTATTTGGAAACAAAATACCTTGTCCTACAACCAAACCAGCACAGCCAGCAATGATGATTACTGAAATTTCTATAGTACCGTGAATCCATATAGTTCTCACAGATTCCCATAAGACACCTTTATCGTAAAAGAAATATTGAAATGCGCCAAGCATAATGGCATTACGCATAATTAAAAACAGTGTACCTATTCCTAAAAATATGCCTAATACAAACGCCATTAAAGAAACCCTAATATTATTAATGGTGATACCTAAAAACATGTTCATTTCACTGGCTTGTTTATAAACGGCCATAGGATCTTCATTAGCTATATTCTCTAACGTCATATTTACATATGCATCTCCCATTACAGCTCTAACAAATGCACCATCTCCAGAAGCAGAAAAAGCGCCAACTATTGTAAACAATACAAAAACTAAAAAACTTAATAGTAACTGCTTATGATAGGCATAAAAAAATAACGGAAACTCTTTTACATAAAAGCTTAAAAATCTATTTCTAGATTCTTTTTTGGTTTTATAAATACTTTGGTGAGCTTTTACAGATAAGCCATTTAAATAGGTTAGCGTGTTACTTTTGGGGTAAAAGGTTTGCGCATAGCTTAAGTGGTCTGTAATCTCTACATAGAGATTAGAAATTTCATCTGGAGACACTTGTGTGTTATTAGATAAGATGTTTTCAAATCTTAACCATTTGTCTTTATTTTGCTTCACAAAAGCGGCCTCACGCATTTAGAGATATATTTCCTCAAAGAAACAGATTAAATGGATAATTTTCAAATTGAAACTGCTCAAAATATTAGCATACAACAACAAGTTGCTGGTATTGGTGAGCGTATGTTAGCTTTTTTTGTTGATATCTGTATTTATATAGCCTACGTTATTCTTGTAATGCTATCGCTTTCAGGTGTAAATATTTCTTCTGAAGACGAATGGATTTATGGTATGGTTATAATGTTGCCAATGTTCTTATACCATTTGTTATGGGAAACGTTTTGGAATGGAAGATCACCTGGTAAAGCAGCTGTAGGAATAAGGGTTGTAATGTTAGATGGTTCTAACCCTAATTTTTCAAATTACTTAATAAGATGGTTATTGCGCTTGGTAGATATATCATTTACATCTGGTAGTGTAGCAATAGTAACATTATTATTAAGCGGAAAAGGACAACGTTTGGGAGATATTGCTGCTAAGACCACTGTAATTTCAACTAAAGGAAAAGTTAAGTTTAATGATATAATATATTCTAATGTAGAAGAAAATTACCAACCTGTATATCCTCAAGTTACGGTATTTACAGATAATGAAATACAGAATATAAAAACAATCTTTTACCGAGCTAAAGCAAAAAGCCAACATCATATTATATTAAAGCTCGCGTCTAAACTTAAAGTAGTAATGGATATAGAAACAGAACAAAAGCCTATATTGTTTATTGAAACTGTCATTAAAGACTATAACTACTATACCCAACTGTAATGGATTTCTTTGTATTTGTTGATCTTATAGGAACAATAGCATTTGCAATTTCTGGTGTTTTAACAGCTACCAAGAAGCGTATGGATGTTTTTGGCATTATCATTATTGCTTTTGTAACATCAATTGGTGGTGGTACGTTAAGAGACCTTTTAGTAGGGTTTCCCGTAGCTTGGATACGCAATACCTATTATGTTTACTTTATTATAGGATGCGCAATTTTAGCTATTTTATTTAGACGAAAATTAAGACATGTAAGAACCTCTTTATTTCTATTTGATACTATTGGTATTGGTTTGTACACCGTAGTTGGTATAGAAAAGGGATTATCTGCAGATTTGTCTCCAGTAATTTGTGTTGCATTAGGTACGGTTACAGCTACATTTGGTGGTGTAATACGAGACATACTGTGTAATGAAATACCAGTTGTATTTAGAAAAGAGATTTATGCTACTGCCTGCATTTTAGGAGGTGTTTCCTACTTTGTGTTATTGTTCTTAACACCAATACCAGAAGGTATTATTTTTGTTATAGCAGGATCAATAGTAATTACATTTAGGCTACTAGCAGTACATTACAAATGGATACTGCCTACAATTTACTCGAAAGAAGAAATGGAAAACTTAAATTAGTCTAAGACTTCAACTGTAATAGGTATATTTCTTAGTGGCCATTCACTATCGTCTGTTTCAACGGCATTTATTTTATCTACCACATCCATACCTTTTGTAACTCTTCCAAAGACTGTATGATCATTATCTATATGGTGAGCACCATTTTTCTTTTGAACAATATAAAATTCAAACGGAGAAGATGCTTTGCTAACATTTTGTTCTGAATATTTAGCAGCGGCAAATGCACCTCTTATATGAGAATAACCAGCTTTAAATTCAGAAGGAATTAAAAAAGAACCAACTTTGCCTCTCATTTTGGCTGTGTCTGTACGATCGCTATTACCACCTTGAATCACGAAGTTTGGAGATACTCTGTGAAAAAAGGTAGTGTCAAAATACCCAAGTTTTGCTAACCTAATAAAGTTTGCTCTGTGTAATGGAGTATCATTAAACAGCGTAACATAAATATCTCCCATGTCTGTTTTTATAACAACACGATTTTCTGGGTTGTCTTTACCATAGGCAGTAAGAAAGGGTATAAGTTGTTCCTGCTCTATTTTTTCAACATCTGGTAACTCTGCTTCAAATCTTGCTCTACGTTCTGCAATAGTTTCAACATCTGGGATAGAATCTGGAATAAGGTCCTTACTTACGGTCTTGGTGTTTCCTTTTTTCTGGGTTTGCTTATCTTCACAACCCGAAAGTAAAACAACTACGATTAACGCTAAATAAGAGAATTTATAAAATGACATTTGATGATTTTAAAGTATTGGCATCAAAAGTAGAGAATCTAGAACTTCCTGGAAAAAAAGCGTTGTTTAAAATGGCGCCTATGGAGCGTGTTAAGGAATTAAAAGATGTAGATATTAAAGCACTAAATCCTAGAGAAGCTGCCGTAACCGCATTATTTTACCCTAATAAAGACAACCAGACGTTTTTAATTCTCATTTTAAGGAAAACTTATAAAGGTGTTCACTCTGCTCAAATAGGTTTTCCTGGAGGTAAGGTAGAGCCAGAAGACAAAGACTTAAAAGATACAGCCAAACGTGAAACAGAAGAAGAAGTAGGAGTGCCATATAATGATATACAGCTAATTAAAAAAATGACAACGGCTTATATACCGCCATCTAATTTTAATGTACATCCTTTTATCGGCTATATAGAAGACACTCCTAAGCTAATAAAGCAAGACGATGAAGTAGAAGATATAGTTTTGGTTGATATAGATGATTTCTTAAATGAAGATAGCCTTATTGAAGAAACTTTAACAACATCTTATGCTACAGAACTAACAGTTCCTGCCTTTCATTTAAATGGTCATGTGGTTTGGGGTGCAACAGCAATGATGCTATCTGAAATCAAAACCTTGTTTAAACAGGTGCTTTAAGAGCGGTTTTGTATCTTTGAAGTTCTGTTTTTTAATAAAAACTTAATTATAGACATTATATGGGGTTATTTAAAACCAATCCATTCGGGCATAAACTTATATTAAAAAAATGGCTCATTCGTATTTTAGGGGCTTTAACGCACAGACGTTTTAAAGGGTTTAATCAACTACAGATTGAAGGTTCTGAGATTATAAAAAACCTACCAGATAACAATGTACTCTTTGTATCTAACCACCAAACATATTTTGCAGATGTTGTAGCCATGTTTCATGTGTTTAATGCAAGTTTAAGTGGCAGAGTAGACTCTATTAAGAATATTGGTTATTTATGGAATCCTAAGCTAAATATGTATTACATAGCTGCTGCAGAAACTATGAAATCTGGGTTTATACCAAAATTATTTGCTTACGCAGGATCTATATCCATAGAGCGTACTTGGCGTGCAAAAGGCAAGGAAGTAAACCGTCAAGTTAAGATGAGTGATATAAGCAATATAGCAAAAGCTTTGGATGATGGTTGGGTTATTACATTCCCACAAGGAACTACTAAACCTTGGAAACCTATTAGAAAGGGTACGGCGCATATCATTAGGCATTATAAGCCAATTGTAGTACCTGTGGTTATAGATGGTTTTAGAAGATCTTTTGATAAAAAAGGATTACGAATAAAAAAACGCGGTATACTACAATCAATGGAAATTAAACAACCTTTAGAGTTTGATTATGAAAACGATAGTGTAGATGATATTGTAGAAAAATTACAGTTTGCTATTGAGCAACATCCTTCATTTTTAAAAGTAATTCCTACTGAAGAATTACAAGCTGAAGAGGAATTAAATAAAGAACGTAAATGGCAATATTAATACGCTAGATTCACATTAAATATAATTGACAGTAATATTTTATTGCTAAACATTTCTTTCAGCGATGATTTAGTTAATTTTCTCGTTAAATATTAAAAATGAGATATTTATTGTAAAATAGGTATAGTCTTTGCACAATATTGTGTAGATTATTCGTTGTGAATAATATGATTTAGTAATATTTTAAAACACTTTATGTTAAAAAGAATTTTTAGTGCATTTGTTGTTCTATTAATTGCCTCAACGTTAAGTAGTACTGCACAAAACGAATTACCGTTACCAAGCAGTACCATTCAACCCATTTCTGAAATAGATAATGGTCCTTTGCAGGTGTTTTTAGAACAAGAAATAGAGAGTCAGCCTTATTGGAAAAAGTTGGCATCTCAAAAACGTCTTGCTGTTGGAATTATTGATTTAAATGATCCAGATTTTGTGCAATACGCAGGTATTAATAGCGAAGAGATGATGTATGCCGCTAGTTTACCTAAAATTGCAGTCCTTTTGGCAGCAATGGACGCTATAGATAAATGTGAACTTATACCTACACCAGAAGTACGTAGTGATATGAAGCTTATGATTAGTAAATCTAATAACCAAGCTACAACCCGTATGATAGATCGTGTAGGCTTCAAAAAAATATCAGACATATTAACAGATCCTAAATACAACCTTTATGATAGAGAAAAAGGTGGTCTTTGGGTAGGCAAGCGTTATGCTGCACAAGGAAATAGAGTGCCAGACCCTATTAAGGGTTTAAGTCACGCAGCTTCAGTAAAGCAAGTTTGTAGGTTTTACTACAAATTAGTTACTGGTAATTTGGTTAATAAAGAACGCTCTCAAGAAATGTTGGATATCATGGAAAACCCAGCATTACATCATAAATTTGTAAATACCTTAGACAGAATAGCACCTAATGCAAGGTTGTTTAGAAAATCTGGATCTTGGAGAAACTTCCACTCAGATTCTATACTTGTTTGGGGAGAAGATGGCAGGAAATATATATTGGTAGCCTTGGTCGATGATCCTAATGGTGAACAGATTATACGTAACCTAGTAGTTCCTGTTGAAAAAATCATAAAAAAACTGCGATCCTTTGAAAACAGTTAATTTATGTTTAGTTTCACTTTGTGAAAATTAAACAATTTTTTCTAAAAACATTTGGCATAAGAAGCGGCGAATTTGCCGTTTCTTTGCTATTACAGCTATATGTGTTTATCATTATTTCTACGCTTTTAATTGTAAAGCCTACGGTAAATGCATTATTTCTTTCTGAGCTTACATCAGAGGCGCTTCCTTATGCATTTTTGCTGGTAGCTCTAGTAGCTGTTGCCACATCTTTTTTTTATAATAAGGCATTAAAGCACTTTCCCTTAAATCAGATAATTACGGTAACCATCTTGGTGTCCAGTTTAGTGTTTATATCACTAAAAATTATTCTCAGCCTTAAGTTCTTTGCAGAATGGCTTTTGTATATATACTATGTATGGGTAGCATTATTCGCGTTATTAACTACATCTCAATTTTGGTTGCTAGCCAATCTTGTATTTAATATACGGCAAGCAAAACGACTTTTCGGGTTTATTGGTGCAGGTGCCATTACTGGTGGTATTGTAGGAGGTTACCTAACAACCTTATTAGCGCCAAAAATCGGAAATGAAAACTTAATTTTAATTGCGGCTGTATTAATACTAGCGTGTATACCAATACTAAATTTCATATGGAGTAGACACGTTAAGAAACTAGGGTTTTTCAGGCAAAAACAACGAAGTGAATACTCTAAAGACACCTCTTTTAAACTTGTCTTAAAATCTAAACACCTTACTTACATAGCTGGAATTATTGGTTTGGGAGTTTTAATGGCTAAGTTGGTAGATTATCAGTTTAGTGATTTGGCATATCGTAAGATTCCAGATTCAGATGAATTGGCTTCATTCTTCGGATTTTGGTTTTCCACCTTTAATGTTATTTCATTGGGAATACAGTTATTCTTTACAAGACGTGTACTCAATTTTCTAGGTGTTACAACCAGTTTATTACTATTGCCAATAGGAATTGGTGTTGCAGCTGTCCTGTTCCTTGTATTCCCAGAATTATGGGTTGTAATTATAATAAAAGCGATAGATGGAAGCTTTAAGCAATCTGTTAGTAAAGCATCTACAGAGTTACTTTATCTACCAGTTTCTAATGATTTAAAAAATAAAACTAAAGCTTTTATAGATGTTGTTGTAGATAGTATTGCAACTGGTATAGCAGGTTGTCTTCTCATCTTTGTAATAAGAGGTTTAAAACTGCCTACAATATATGTTACCCTTATTATTTTAATCTTAATTGTAATTTGGGTTATCGTAATCTTTAAGGTAAGGAAAAGCTATTATAATGCGTTTAGAAGTAATTTATTAAGCTTCGCTGAAAAAACATCTTCTACAACACCCAAAAAAGTAACAAAAGCTACAAAGGAAACAGTTATAGAGGTACTAGAAAAAGGTGAAGATTCTGAAATATTATATATGTTGAAACGTATCAATTCTATTTCAGATAAACGATTAAAGACTTTAGTTATTCAATTACTTCATCATAAAAACCCAAGAATTCAAGCTGAAGCTATTTCTAATCTATATCATTTAGACAAAGGAACCGCTATTGTTGAGGTTGAAAAACTCGTACACTCTAAGAATGATTACGTTGTATTTTCAGCAATGGAATATCTTTTAACGCATACGTACGTAAACAATCTAAAGATTTTCAATTCTTATTTAAATCATGACGATCCATATATCTCATCTGTGGCACTTTTATGTTTGTCTAAAGAATCTAGAGATAACGCATCAATAGGAAGACAATATGATTTACATAATAGACTGGAGCAAGCTATAATAAACATAAACCTACCAAGTGAACACCATCGAACTGAAGAAACAATTGAGCTTTTAAGAGCTGTTGGTTATTCTCACGATCCTAAATATTATTCATTTATAACAGCACATTTTAACAATAGAGATGAACGTGTAGTATTGGCTGCTATTCGTGCAGCAGGAGATAGTGCAGCTGCAGTCTTTATAAACTATTTATTAGACTTTCTTCTATTAAAAAAATACAGAGAAGAAGCTATGGAAGCTCTGTTTAAGTTTGGCCCACAAATGATTAAGACCTTACGCATTATGCTTCATAAGGGTTCTGTAGCAGAAAATGCAAAGCAATTTATACCTGCAATAATGGCTAAATTTGAAACACAGTCTGCTGTAGACGAGTTATTTAAACTCCTAAGGCATAAAGACATTGTGTTAAGGTTAGAGTCTGCCAAAGCATTAAACAAGATTAAGAATAACAAACCAAAACTAACATTTAGTAAACGTAGAATTGTAAGACGTCTTTTAACTGAATGTAAAATGTATCAGGAAACATTAAGTGCTATGTCTTTACAGAAACAAATAAGTTCTAGGTTTGAAGATCAAAATAATTTTGATTACGATTTAGATGAATTTTCTGCACGACAAAGTTTAATAGATTTGTTAGACAGACGTTTAGAAAATGGTTTGGAACAAATTTTTCAGTTATTAGGATTACGTTACCAGCAAAAGGATATAGACATTGCATATCAAGGTATTATAAGCGAAAAGAAAGATATGCAAGCCAATGCTATCGAGTTTTTAGATACGCTGCTAACACCTAACTTAAAAAGTACTTTATTACCAATTGTCGAGAATACAACTCTTGTTGCATCTAATGATGTGTCTGATACTATGTTAAGTGACATTCCTTCAGAATATACATGTTTTAAACGCTTGCTTAAGGGAAGAGATCTTAAAATTAAACTAGCAGTACTGTATCTTCTCAAGCATTTAAATGATAAGCGTTATTTAAAATTGGTAAAGCCACTTATTAATCATCATCACAAAAAAATTAGAACGTTTGCAATACAGGCTAAGGACAATTTGCAGTCTTTATAAATACAGGTAGTAGCTATTTATAGGGCTACTACCTGTAAATAGTATTAACCTGTGTAAGCACCAGAAGAGTAAGTTAACTCATAACTGTGTGTATAGATTTCGAAAACAATCCCAAAAGGATCTTCTACATAACACATTTTAAAAGGTTTTTCTTTAGGATAATACTCTCTAATTGGCATACGCTGTTTACCACCATAAGCTTTAATTTTTTCAATAAGGTCTTCAATATTTGGATCTTGAATACAAAAGTGAAATAAACCAGTATTAAAAGGATTAAATTCTGGAGCTTCCTTTACACCTTGCGGAAAAGAGAAAAGCTCTACACCAATACCATCTGAAGTTGCCAAGTGAGCAATTTCAAATTCTTCCCAATCATTACCAAATACATCGATACACATTTGGCCTATTGCTGTATCTGTTTCCTTTTTAACTTTTGAAGGTTCCATAATAACATACCAGCCCATAACATCTGAGTAAAATGACACTGCTTTCTGTATATCTGGAACGGTAATACCTATGTGTGAAAAAGACTTAGGATAATTCTTATTAGCTTTCATAATTATAATTTTATGATGTAAAATTACTTTATATTTACCTCAAAAGCAATAACTTACCCAAAAGTGCTATAGTTACCTAAAGGAGTAAAATGCAGAATTACAATATGTTATATAGATTATGAAGACAACTATTTCTTGTCCGTTACATTATACAATGTCATTAATTGGAACAAAATGGAAACCTTTAGTGTTATTTCATTTGTTAGATGGTCCTTTACGATCTGGTGTGCTTCAGAAGAAAGTACCAGAGATATCTAACAAAATGTTTACACAAACTGTTAGAGAATTAGAAAAAGATGGCTTGGTTGCTAGAAAAGTTTATCCAGTAGTACCTCCTAAAGTAGAGTATAAATTAACCTCTCGAGGTTTAAGCTTAAAAGATATTCTTATAGGTTTGGACCAATGGGGTGAGAATGATTTAAAGCAATAAAAAAAGCCTCTTCACATTATCCGGAAGAGGCTTTCTTTAAATATATATATATTAAAAAGTTTAGCTCTCGTCTTTTGTTTCTTCTAAAACTTCGACAGGTGCGTTTCGTTCTGTTACTAAATTATCTATCCTACCAGCAAGCGCTTGGTGATCATAGGCAGAGTTTTTTCTTAATACGTTTGTCATAAGACATACTAAATATTTTTTTCCATCAGGATGCTCTACTATAGCAACGCTGTTCATATAATTGTAAACGTTTCCTGCATATTTTGCGCAAGATTGGCCATTACTACGATCACAACTGTATAAACTACCAGATTTAAAGAAAACTGCAGCATCATTTAAAGTAGGAGAGTAGGCGTATCTAATTCTACGGTCTGTCATATACAGCAAACGTTTAATTTCTAAACTGCTTTCAGGATCTATAACTTTTCCTTGTTCTAACTGTACTAAATATTTCATTAGACCGAGCGGTGTACCAATACTTCCACCAATATCACCTACATGTTTGTTTGCTCCGCTTGTAAAGAAACTACCCAAACGCCACTCATCTTCAGTAATACCTAAAAACCGAATTGGTTTGTTTACAACATCATTAGAGAGTTGAGTTAACTCTCTACGGTCTGTATCTTTCCAATACGCATTAGCTTGTTCTTCTGTAAGGCTAACATAATCGTAACCAAAGGCTTCCATTAATACAGCTTCTCGCCAAACCACACTTGCAGCACCGTTGTTACTTACACTCATCATATGGTCTACCCATTCATAAAGTGTAAACGTATCATCTGCTCTTACTGTACGTTTTATGAGTTTATCATCTTCTACATCGTAAATTGGCACTGTATGGTGATCGTATAATGCCCAATCTCCAGCTCTTATAACCTTATTTTTTAAAATCTCTGTTCGAGCATCCCAAGATTCAGGACATATTTTTTTTAATTGTGTAAATAAAGCATTAGCTACCATTATTTTTCCTACGCTACCTGGTTGGTAACCTGCGCGTTCATTATAACCTGCATATTTTAAATTGTCTGGATTTGTCATATCCATTACAGTTACAGAATAACCTCTAGTACTTGGTAAGATTGCTTTAAGCTTTTTAGAAAACTCTGGGTCTTCTACTAAAAGTTCATTCAGAGTACTGTTCTGTTTTCCTGTAAGATTAAGTTTTATGCAGTTTAAAGGAAGTAGGGCTCCTTTTCTAATTCTTCTAAATTCTTTAGTACTGTCTTTTTGTATACGTTCTAATTGTAATAGGCGCTTTATACCTGTTGTTGCATATCCATCTATAGGATAAGACTTAGTGGTTGTAAATGCAAATGCGATAAGGCAAACACCTATAACCGCTATGTATCTTAAAAATGTATTCATATTATAATGTTGTGTTTAAAGAAATAGTTTTTGAACCATCAACTTCTGGGCTAATGGATTTTAAGTATTCAGAACTTTTGGCATTGTCATTTTCTACAAAAGGCCTAATTTGAAATAACCAGAGTTTATTATTTAAAAAGCCAAGCTCTACATCATAAGGTCCAGTATTATCTGCCGTAGTAGCTTTAGGTAAGGTTACTCTTATATCTTTGGCCAAATCTCTTATATCTCCAATATTTTTTTCTGAGAGTATAGGAGCTTCAAACGTTGCAATGTTTCGTTCTAATCCACCATTTTCAGGTAGCCTATTGTAATAAGGTTCTCTAGCAGGAGAAAGTAAACGTGCAGATTGAAAGGTGTCAATTAACCAAGCTTCGGCAGATTGACCATCTACTGCGCCACCAGCACCTCTTGAGAAAGCTACTGTTAAGTCGTCTTCATTATTGTTGCTTATGCCTTTTGTAATTAATACACCAGAATACTCAACATCTACAGAAGGAATGATCAAAATAGACGGATACACATTTTCAGGATTATTTAAATATTGTTGTCGCCATTTAAAACTACGTTCTGTATATGGAGAAGCCCAAACATCTTTAATTCCTTTTAAAATCTTTTCTCTATCTCTTACATTGAAAACAGTTAGATTTAAACCTGCTCCTGTAAAGCTATCTAAATCTTCCATATTAGTATCACTTCTTAAAAATACAGGAGTACCGCCAATTGAAGTATTAAAGTTCTTTTGAAAACTCTGCTCTAAATCATTTAAGAAGCTTTGCTTTAATGGCATTTTTGCGATAGCTTCCCTAAGCTGAAGCATTCTGTCCAAAGTACATAATTGTACTTGCTCTTCAGAAAAATCTTCTGCTCTCATTTTAGAAGCTTGAGCAAAAGTCTCTGTAAGATAATCCCAATAACTGCCTTCTTGTAATGGCATATCTTGGTTCATATGCTCCTTAAATATCCCAAATGGGATAACAGAACCATTAACCACTTTATCAGGAAACATTTGTTTTAATTGTCCTAAATTGGCTGCTTTAGGACCACAATATTTACCAGAACTTGCAGCATTTAACTCACTAAGATCCATAGGAGTTGTTCTACTTAAATCTATTTTTTGAGTAGGTACTGCAATTTTTTCCTGATCTCGTTCTTTTACTTCAAAAAGCTCTTCTTCATCATTACTCATATCATCTGCTGGCTTCAAGATAACAGTTCCTTTATTAGAAACAGCATAAAACATCTGTTCGCCATGATACTTACTTATATCATCTATAGTTTCATTAGAAATAACAGCATTTGGAATTCCTAAATTTCGAGCTAACAATTGCACGTGAGATACCAAGTTACCTTCTGTAACTGTAGCAATACCAGCAACTGGTTTAAGATCTGAAGGTGGTCTTTGAAAAATATATATCTTATTAGGAGATACATCGTAATGGTCTACTGCATTTTTTACAACTACAAGTTCACCAAGTGCATACCCAGGATTTAGACCTCGTATACTGCTTTGGTTGCTTACACCTTCTACTTTATTAGAGAGATTAGCTTCTTCTGCAATAAAGTTACCAAGTTCTCCAACGCTATTTCCTAATTGTAATGCTAATGAAGATCTTATGCGATCGTCTATAAAAGAATTTGCTTTAGGCTCAAAACCGGCATAAGTTTCAACATCGTCACCATAAATGGCATTTACCATTCCTGCACTCCATTCAACTTGACTTCTGGCAACATCTAATTTTTGGTTAAGCTCATCTAATGTAAGCGCTTTGTTTTTTGAATTTTGCAGTAAATGGTCTACCTCATTCCATTCCCACCATTCTACAAATCCTGCACTAGCTGAAGCTTGACTAAGTGCGTAAATCTTATCTAAAAGCTCTGCGACAGTTGTAGGTATCCAATCTGGAGCTGTTTTAAAAATAAGGTTTTCTAAATCTGTTGAAATATCTAAAGCTGCAAGCCTGTCTGATGTGCTTCTGATACTTGTTAATTCTGTTCTTATATCACACATTAGGTTTGATGCATCTTCAATAAACTCAGAAGTTATAATAGTGTCTTTATGAATTTCAGTAAATTTTTCAATTTTAGTCCTTAAGTATGAACCGTTTGGTAGCACCCTTGCATTAGCTTTAAATTCATTAATATCAATAGGTTGATAATACGCAGTCATCACTTTTATAAGTGAATCGGTTTGTTTTTTTATTTTCTCAGGAAGCTTTTCAGCATTTTTCTCTTGAAACTCTTTAACTAATTTAATATTGGCCTTTTCTGGTTGGTTATGAATTTTAGTCCTAATATTCATAAACCTAGAGTAATTATCGCCTATAGTTTTAGATAGTGTTCTGATAATTGCACCTTCTTGTGTTTCAGATTTGTGAGGAATGTCTTTTACAGATTCTCTAATTAAAAAGTAATTTGCATCTATACGAGCATCACTCCATAATAACCAGTTATAAAAATCTATACCCCATTCTTCTTCATCTTCAGATTGAACAGAGCCTCTGTAATATTGTGCGCGTCTGTTTACCCAACCATCATCTATACGTTGTAGGTATTTATTAAGTTGATATTGTTTAATGCGAGAATTGTTATTTCTGCTATCCCAAAACTCTCCTTGCTCTGTGTAAGCTAAGATATCTGAGAAAAATAAATGATTTTTTTTCTGAATTTCAATTAAATTATCCTTGTAACTAGCGTGTTGTATACCACCACCAATTTTATCTGGACAAGGGTCTTTAGAGTCTCTACGAGTACCATCTTCGCAAAACCATTCAATTTTTTTATAAGGACCACGATCTAAAGATTTGTACTCTTCAATTCGTTTAGATATGTCTTGGTTAGATAATTGTTGTGCTTGTAAAAAGCTAAAAGTACATATTGTAAACAGTACTAGAAATGTAATTTTTCGATTCAAAGTAACGTGAATTTTTGTTTAGCACAAGATACTTTGTTTTAAACAATATAGAATAGTAGCACCTGTTAAAACACCCTTAAATGCGGAGTGTTTTAGGAGTTTTAAGTGCTTTTTAAGTTACTCTTAATAAGGGTTTAACATTTAAAGCTAATCTGAGTTAAGTAAGAGTATTAATAAAATGATAAAGTTCACCTTACAGCTATCTAGGTTGTACTTTTCCTTTAATTTTAAATAAAAAACAGACATGGAAAAAGTACTTATAGTAGGCGCAAACGGAACAACAGGAAAGCAAATTGTGATGAAACTTAAAGATTCATCTAATTTTGAACCCGTAGCAATGGTTAGAAAAGAAGACCAGAAAGCTCAATTTGAAACCGAAAACATACAAACAATATTAGGAGACCTTGAAAAAGATTTAACTCATGTAGTTAAAGATGTAAATCGCGTTGTATTTGCAGCTGGTTCTGGTGGTGGTACATCAGACGAGAAGACAATAGTTATAGACCAAGAAAGTGCTAAACGTTTAATAGATGTTTCTAAGCTTAGCGGCATCAAAAAATTTGTAATGTTAAGCTCAATAGGAGCAGGACATCCGGAAGATAGTGACTCATTACAAGTGTATTTAAAAGCTAAGCATTTAGCAGATGAACATTTAAAAGCAAGTGGTTTAACTTACACTATTGTAAGACCAGGTACTTTAAAGAATGATGATGCAGTAGGCAAGATTGAAACTAAAGATCAATTTGAAAAAGGCGGAAAAATTAGTCGAGCAGATGTAGCTGAAACTTTAGCTACTGTAGTTTCAGACGATTATGCTCAAAATGCAATTTTTGAAATGATTGAAGGAGAAACTCCTATTAAAGATGCACTAAAGGCACTTTAATAAAAGAAACATATATAAGATTGAGTTTAGAGCGCTAGTGTTACTGGCGCTCTAAATAGTTTAATAAAGGTGTTATAAACCTTTCAAAATCTTCTATATGAGGTAAGTGACCTAAATCTTCCAACTCTACCAAAGTAGCATTTGGTATTTTATCTCGAGTCTCTTTACCTAGTTGGTCGTATAATCCCATTGTTGCTCTTACGTCTTCAGACACTAATGGTTTTCCTAACGCAGTACGATCTCTTGTGCCTATGATTAATAAAGTAGGACTTTCAATTTGTTTAAATTCATATACTACTGGTTGTGTAAAAATCATATCATAGGTAAGTGCAGCATTCCAAGATATTTTTTCATAATCTTCACTTAATGTCCAACCTGCTAAAAGGTTTACCCAAGCATCATACTCAGGTTTCCAAGTGTTGTCGTAATAATTTTTTTTCTGGTATGCTTTAATTGATTCATAATCCTTCTTTAACTCATTTGCATACCACCATTCTATAGGTTTATAAGGCACTTTAAGCTTCCAGTCCTCTAAACCAATAGGGTTAAGCAATACCAATTGTTGTGTAGTTTCAGGATACATTAAAGCAAAACGAGTAGCCAGCATTCCTCCCATAGAGTGTCCTAAAACTACAGTTTTGTTAATGTTTAAAGTATCTAACAAGGTCTTGGTGTTTAAAGCCAATTGCTGAAATGTATAATGAAAATGTTCAGGTTTTGTAGACTTTCCAAACCCTATTTGGTCTGGTACAATAACACGATATCCCTTTTTTGTTAAAGCATTAATAGTTGTTTCCCAATATGCTCCATTAAAATTTTTACCGTGCAAGAGCATAACATTTTTACCGTTATAGTTATCGGGCTTAACATCCATATAGGCAAAAGAAAGGTTTTGGTTTTGAGCTTGAATAGTAAGGGTAGAAACCTCGTAAGGATATGAGTAGTTACTCAAATTAATATCTAAGGCTTTAATGGAGTCTTGTTGTGCATTAAGTACTGTAGAAAATAATAAAAGCGTGTATATAATATATTTCATAATTGCAGATTTTACTACAAGATACAATCAATTAAAAATTGCTAAAATAATGTAGTGTTAAATGGATATTAAAACTTTAGTTCTAATCTAATAGAACTTAGTATTAGACCGCTTATAATCTGTACCTTTGCATTTCATTAAAGATATATATTTTGAAGACATTTTCAGACTTAGGCATTTCTCCTAAACTTGTTAAAGGACTTACTGAACTTGGGATTATAAACCCAACCGAAATACAAGAACAGGCAATTCCAGTACTATTGGAAAAGCCTACAGATTTTGTTGGCCAAGCACAAACAGGTACAGGTAAAACTGCAGCTTATGGTTTACCAATGTTAGAGCTTATTAATGCTTCTAAAAATCATGTACAGGCTTTAGTACTTTGTCCTACAAGAGAGTTAGCTATGCAAGTTTCTAAGCAACTATTTAAGTTTACAAAATACTCAGATAAAATATTCTCTGAAACAGTTTATGGTGGCGCTCAAATAGATAAACAAATTAAAGCCTTACAAAGGCCAACACATATTATCGTGGCAACGCCAGGCCGTTTGGTAGATTTAATGAAGAAAAAAGTAGTAGACCTCACTAACGTAAAAACTGTGGTTTTAGATGAAGCAGATGAAATGTTGAATATGGGTTTTAAAAAAGATTTGGATACCATTTTAAGTGCTTTACCAGCTACAAAAAACAGATGGTTATTTTCTGCAACATTACCAGAAGGCATCAGGCAGATTATAAACTCTCATTTATCTAGTAATTCCATTAAAATTAAGGTTAGCGGAAAAAATGTAGTAAATAAGAAAATTGAGCATAAATATATTCTTGTTGAAGATGCAGATAAGCTAACCACATTATTACAATATTTAAAATTTAAAGGTAAGGAACGTGGTATCGTTTTTTGTAAAACTAAAAACACTACCAAGACTTTAGCAAAGCAATTAATAGCTAAGAACATCTCTGCAGATGCTATTCATGGTGATTTGCTTCAAAAGGAAAGAGATAAAGTCATGCGTGCTTTTAAAAATGAAAGCTTACGTATTTTAGTAGCAACAGATTTAACTGCAAGAGGTATAGATGTAGAAGATTTAGCCTTTGTTGTTCACTATGAATTGCCTAGCCAAGATGAATTTTATACTCACAGAAGTGGTCGTACAGCTCGTGCTGGTAAAGAAGGAATGTCTTTAGCTATAGTAAACTCAAAAGAATTAAAGCAGCTTAGATTTTTTGAAAAGACTTTAGGTATTAGTTTTTCACAGATACGACAGAAGTAAAATATATTATTTAATTCTTTTTTTCATCTCTTCAACTATATTGTAAGCTGCAGGACAAATGCCTACATTCTTTATAGTAAGATTAGATATTTGTTGAAACTTTTTTCGGTCTGTATGAGGAAACTCTGCACAAGCTTTTGGCCTTACATCGTAAATTAAACAATGGTTTTCTGCGTCTAAAAATGTACATGGTACAGATTGTAGCACGTAATCATTATCTTCATCTATTCTTAAATACTGGTCAATAAATTGCTGCGGTTTCTGCTTAAATTTTTTAGAAATGCGTTCAATATCTTTATTTGTAAATAGGGGACCAGTTGTCTTACAGCAATTTGCACAATCTAAACAGTCTGTTCTTGAAAACTCTTCTTCGTGTAACTCTACCATTAAACTATCCAAGTGCTTAGGCGTTTTTTTCTTAAGCTTAGAAAAGAATTTCTTATTTTCTTGTTGCTTATCTTTGGCCAAATTTGGAAGCTGGTCTATAAAATCTTTCATCCTGCAAAGGTACTTGTATTTTTAAATTAGTTCAGCTTATAATAAATTAAACCAAATCTTATGAAAGATGTTTTTGGTAAGGCAATTACAGATTATTTTAATGGTATAAACGATGCAGATATCTCTGTACACTCTAAAGATTTTGAAGATGACACAATTCCTGTTCATTATCTTTTTAGAGATTTTAGTGAGATGCCAAAGATTGAACAACTTGCATTACAAAATACTAAAGGCTCTGTATTAGATGTTGGTTGTGGTGCTGGCAGTCATGCTTTATACCTGCAAGAGCAAGGTCTTGATGTTTTAGCAATTGATACCTCAGAAGGTGCAATAACCACTTGTAAAAGACGTGGTGTTGTTCAAGCTCGTCAACTCTCATTTTTAGAAGTAGAAGGTACTTTTGATACAATTATTCTATTAATGAATGGTACAGGAATTATTGGATCGTTACAAGAGATACCTGCGTTTTTTGATAAATTAAAATCTCTCCTTTCCAAAAACGGACAAGTTTTGATAGATTCTTCAGACTTGATTTATCTGTTTGATGAAGATGATTTAGTACAAGGGTATTACGGTCAAATGGAATATAAATTGTCCTATAAATCTATAGAGACAGACTGGTTTAATTGGCTGTTTTTAGATAAAGATAATTTAAATGAGGAAGCTAAATTACACGGTTTTAATTGCGATATAATTTATGAAGGTGAGCATTATGACTATTTAGCAAAGCTTACTGTCCAGTAGTATAGCCCATTTGTTGTAAATCTTCTGTTACCATTCTATATAAATCTCTGCTCCAAATTTCAGAAACTTCTGCTACGCGTTGTTCTAGGTTGGTCTTATTTTCTAAAAGTTTAGCTCCAGCATCTGATGCATAAAAATCTCCAGCTACACTTTTTTGAGCTATTGTAAGTTTTGTAGGATCTGTCATCATTTGTTTGCCAGCCTCTGTATTATAAAATGCTAACATACGTTTAATATTATCGTGGGAAAACGTAGTTCTATAAGGTGTAACAAGTAATAGCTTAATACTTTTAAGGGCTTTGGTTTTATATTTAGTTTCTAATTGTCTCCAGACATCATTAGATATATTGTTTCCTGCATATTGTTTTGAAAGCATTACAAATAATTGGTCTACTGCTTGTGCATATTGCGTCTCAGTTCCATTCACTTCTAAATAACTTACAATATCTTCATTATAAGAATTGCTTTGCCCGTAGGTAATTGTATTAAACGTTAAAATAATTGTAATTGCTATACCAAATAATCTCATAGGGTCGTTATTATTGTAATTTTGATACGCTAATATAAATTTAAAAAAGAGTTATGAGATTAAATACAATTATTATTTACCTATTTGTAGGAGTTTTCTTATTGGGTTGTAGTAGTGATTCAGATAATGATAATGGAAATGTAGATCCTAATAACCCAAAAGCTGGCAACCAATTACCTTTAGGGAGTTCTGCAAATGATTTGCTTAGTGATCAAAACTTCTCGAATTTAGCAATTGAAATTGCAGTAGATGATAATGTGAGTGTAAGTAATTCTGCTTTAATAGATTTAGAAGAATTTTTAGAGGCACGAACGTTTAAGACTAATATTACAATTACACAGCGTACAATTGAGTCTCCAGAGATGTCTCCATATTCTAACTCTGAAATTGTGAGTATAGAAGATAATAACAGAACATTATATAATACAGAAGATACAATAGCAGTATTTATTCTTTATTTAAGTGGACAAAGTGAAAATGATGAAGGTAACAGTGTTACATTGGGAACTGCATATAGAAACACATCTTTAGTTTTATATAAAGAAACTATTGATAATGCAGGACAACCTTTAAATACACCTTCTGTTTCAGAAATTGAGTCTGCTACTTTACAACACGAGTTTGCTCATTTATTTGGTTTGGTAGATATAGGAACTGAAGCACAAACTCCACACGTAGATCCAGATTCTCAAGGTCACTGTAATGTAGAAGATTGCCTTATGATAGCTTCTATTGAGTTTGCATCTGGTATGATAGGTATGAATAGTGTACCTTCTCTAGATCCTCAATGTATTAATGATTTACAAGCTAACGGCGGAAGATAGTCTTAGGAAACATCATAAAAAAAGCTCGCAATTTGCGAGCTTTTTTTTTAGTTAACCTGTTCACCGTTTACATAGGTTTCAAGGACTTTAATTGAAGGTATATTAGAAGCTTCAACTTCCATTATATTTTCATTTAAAACAATAAAATCTGCAAATTTACCAGCTTCTAAACTACCTTTTTCATCTTCTTCAAAGTTTGAGAAAGCTGCCCAAATTGTCATTCCTTTTAAAGTCTCTTCTCTAGTTAAGGCTTCTTTCATATTAAATCCGCCTTCAGGAAATCCAGAAGTATCTTGTCTTGCAACTGCAGCATAAAATGTTAAGAATGGGCTAACTTGCTCTACAGGAAAATCTGTCCCTAACGCTACTATGCCAGCTTGGTCTAGTAACGTATTATAAGCATAAGCACCTTTTATTCTTTCTTCACCCACACGATCTTCAGCCCAATACATATCACTAGTAGCGTGAGTTGGCTGTACACTCGGAATTATACTTGTAGAGAAATAATCAAAATCTTGATCTGTTATAATTTGTGCATGCTCAACTCGCCATCTTCTATTTTCTTCTTTAGAAAGTAATTTGTCATACGTACGTAACACCACGATATTAGCAGAATCTCCAATTGCGTGAGTATTCATTTGATACTCTGAAGCTGCAATACGTTCTGCAAGGGTTTTAAAGTCTTCTGGACCAATAACCATTGCTCCAAAATGATTGTCCTTATCTGAATATGGTTGCTTAAGTGCAGCACCTCTAGAACCTAAAGCACCATCTGCATATACTTTTACAGATCTAATATTAAGTCGGTCTGTTTTTATAATTCCTTTGTTTAAGTAGTAGTCTAAATTTTCTTCGGTATTACTAATCATACCATACACACGCATTTTTAAATCGCCTGCTTGTTGTAAGCTATCAATAAGATGATACTCGTCTTTACTTAATCCAGCATCATCTACAGTAGTAAGGCCATAGCTAAAACAAATATCTTGAGCTTCCATTAAAGCCGCTATTTGTTGCTCTCTTCCTGGTTTAGGAACAACATCTCTAACAAGAGACATAGGATTGTCTATTAAAATACCGGTAAGCTTACCATCTTTTAATTCTACTTCGCCACCTTCAACTTTTGTAGTGTTTGTAATACCGGCAAGCTCTAAAGCTTTCTGATTAGCAATAAGCGCGTGACCATCTATTCTTGTTAAAGCTACTGGTGTATCAGGGAATAAAACATCTAACGTATCCTTATTTGGAAACTCTTTAACATCCCAGTCGTTTTGATCCCAACCTCGTCCTGTAATAAAAGGAACATTTTTTTCTTTTTGAAATGCTGTTACACGCTCAACAACGTCACTAAAACTTTTAGTTCCCACCAAATCTACACGTTGTTGTTGTATACCTAAGTTGTAAAAGTGGCAATGTGCATCAATAAAACCAGGTAATATGGTTTGGCCATTAATATCGTTTTGAACATCAGATGTATAGGAGTTCGTTATGTCTTCAGAAGTTCCTATAGCAACTAACTTACCGTCTTTAATAGCCATTGCTTCGGCTTTACTAAAGTTATCATCTACAGTGTAAATGTTTGCATTGTAGACAATTAAATCAACAGGTGTTTTGGTGTTGCAACTTTGAAGAAGTGCTAGAAATAGCAGAGAAAATACAATTTGTTTCATTATAATTGGTTTGTGAAAACTAAGATACTGAAAAATTGTGATTGACATAATTATCGTATTTTTCAGAATTAAGACTGTTACTATTGAAAACCCTTAAGATTTCCCGTTATTCAAGCAAATTTAAAGATCTATGGAATCGGTTTTGCCAAGATTCTAAGAATGCTACATTTCTTTTGCAACGTGATTTTATGGAATACCATAAGGATAGGTTTGAAGACTATTCTTTAATGGTTTTTGAGGATGAAGCTTTAGTAGCTGTATTGCCGGCTCATAAAACAGATTATGCACTCTATAGTCATAATGGCCTTACTTATGGCGGATTGGTTTTGAGTCCTAAAGTAAAGCTGCCAAAAGTTCTAGAAATTCTAAAGACTATACTTAAATATCTAGAGGATAATTCTATTGAAACTTTAGAGCTTAAGCCGCTTCCTAAAATTTATGAATCTAAATTTACTGGAGACCTAGATTATGCCTTGTTCTTGGTGAACGCCAAATTAGAAAAGCGTGAAGCAGCTTCTGTTATTAATTTACAAAAGCCATTTAAAATTCAATCTAACAGAAAAGAAGGTGTAAAGAAAGCAAAGGCTCATCAACTTGAAATAAAAGAAGAAATAAATTTTAATAGATTTTGGGAGTCAATTTTAATACCAACATTACGTACACAATTTGATGCCAATCCTGTGCACTCATTGAATGAAATAACTACACTGGCAAATAATTTTCCACAGCATATAAAACAATTTAATGTATACCACGATAATACAATAATTGCTGGAGCCACTATTTTTGAAACAGATGTGGTAGCTCATACTCAGTACATAGCGAGTAATGAAGATAGGCAAGCTTTTGGCAGCTTAGATTTTCTATTTAATTATTTAATTAATGAAAGATATTCTGATAAGTCTTACTTTAGTTTTGGAACTTCAAATGCAAATAATGGTAAGACCCTAAATAAAGGTTTAAATTATTGGAAGGAATGTTTTGAAGCGAGAACAGTAGTACATGATACCTATAGCATTAATACAAAGAATCATAAACTTATAACACAATCTTTATTATGATTCCTTTTTTAAATCTACGTCAGCTTAATTCTAAATACGATACTGCTTTTAAAAATGCATATCGTGATGTTTTAGATTCCGGCTATTATATATTAGGCAAACAAGTTTCTCTTTTTGAAGATAATTACGCAAGTTACTGCCAGGTAGAGCATTGTATTGGAACAGGAAATGGTCTAGATGCACTCACATTAATCTTAAAAGGCTATATGTCTTTAGGTAAAATAAGTAAAGGTGATGAAGTTATTGTAGCATCTAACACATACATAGCTACAATTTTAGCAGTTAAACTAGCTGGATTAACGCCTATATTGGTAGAACCAGATATTAACACGTATAACCTTGATAGTCGTTTAATTAAAAATAGCCTAACCCCAAATACTAAGGTGGTTTTAATGACGCATTTATATGGACAATTGTGTGATGTAAATGCAATAAGAAGTATATGTGATAACAACCAATTATTATTAATTGATGATTGCGCACAATCTCATGGCGCACGATTAAACAGCAAATTAATTAGTGGTAATTTATGTGATGCTTCTGCACATAGTTTTTATCCAACAAAAAATTTAGGAGCTTTAGGAGATGCTGGAGCTGTAACCACAAACGATAACACATTGGCAGAACGCATAAAAAGTTTGAGAAATTATGGGTTTAATGAACGCTACGTGGCAGATTATGAAGGCGTAAACTCAAGNTTAGATGACGTGCAGGCTAGCANCTTAAATATAAAACTTAAANNCCTAGATGACGATAANGCCTCTAGGCAACAGATTGCAAGAAGGTATATANCNGAGATACAAAACGACGCCATAATTTTACCATTATATGATAATTCTCAAAATCACGTATTTCATCTGTTTGTTGTAAGGGTAGTTAACAGAACTGCATTTTCAACCTATCTAAAAAATAACGCAATAGGATATAATATACATTATCCTGTTGCTCCACATAAGCAGCAAGCATTACAAGAGTTAAGTAAATTGAGTTTTCCAATTTCNGAGAAAATACATNATGAAGTNATTAGTTTACCTTGCCATCCTATGTTAACTGATACAGAAGTGTCTACCATTATTAACGTTGTTAATGCTTATAAATGAAGTTTTTAAATCGGCTTATAGGTGGTAATGTACTTTTAAAAGTAACATCTCTNAATTCTTTNAGTGTTATAGCCCAAATGGTATGTGGTTTAATAATATCTAAAGTAATAGCAGTTTTTGTAGGNCCACAAGGAATGACGCTTATAGGAAACCTTAGAAATTTTTTAGGCGCCGCACAACAAGTTAGTATTCTAGGTATGTACAATGGTATTGTAAAATATACCGCAGAATTTAAAGAGGATAACCTTGAGCTTAAAAAACTATTTTCTACAAGCTTCTATTTTGGTGCTTTCTCAACCATACTTAGTGCACTTATCATATATTTTAATGCTGGTNTTATAAATGCATATCTTTTTGAAGGNGAAGATTATACAAGTGTAATTAAAGCCATATCCTTTGCGTTACCATTTTATTCGCTTAACTTTTTTTGTATTGCAATAATAAATGGGTTTTCTAAGTACAAAAATTATGTGTTAATCACATTTGCATCAACATTACTTGGTATGCTCATAACTGTTACATTAATATGGCAACAGCAATTAACAGGCGCATTGTATGCTATTGTGGTAGTACCTGCATTAAATTTTTTAGTCACGTTGGTTCTTATCTTAAACCAAAANAACTTTGCATCGTTTCTTACCTTAAATTCAATTTCTAATAGTTACATAAAACGGTTAGGGAGTTTTGCTATNATGAAATTAGTTTCGGCAATNAGTTTACCATTAATTATGATTGCNATAAGAACTGAAATAGTAACAGTACAAAGTGCCACAGAAGCAGGTTACTGGGAAGCAATGAATAGAATTTCTAACTATTACTTGGTCTTTTTCACCACATTACTTACACTTTATATTCTTCCTAAGCTCTCTGAGATTAATGACCCTAAAGCATTTAGAAAAGAAATATTTGGCTTCTATAAAACCATTTTACCATTGTTTGCTGCTGGAATGTTAATTATATATGTGCTAAAAACCTATATCATACAAATTGTTCTTACAGATGANTTTTTACCAATGTCNTCTTTATTCTTTTGGCAGCTAAGTGGAGACCTAGTAAAAATTGCAAGTATTGTAATCGCTTATCAATTCCTAGCAAAGAATATGTTTTGGCATTATATTTTTGTCGAAGTAGGTTCAGTTTTAACCATTTACTTTTCTAGTCTTTATTTTATAAATACTTATGGTTTTGTAGGTGCTTCTATGGCACATTTATTTAGTTATACTATACACTTTATAGTAGTGCTTATAATATTTAGGAAAGCTCTTTTTAATCTCAAATTTTAAGGAAGGAGAATTTATTCTTTTACTGAATTATAAACTTCAATATATTGTTTACTAACGGTTTCAAGATTATGATACTTGGATACAAATAGTTTAGCATTATATCCTATTGATGCTATCTTCTTAGGGTTTTCAATAAGCTCACTAAGCTTTTCCACTAAATATGCGACATCAGGTTTTGCATTTATGCAGACGTCTTCCTGCAAATTGTAGTGCTCATAAAAACAACGTTCTGCTCCAGTAAAGACAACCTTCCCTTTTGCCATAGCTTCTAGAGCATTGTAGCCTTGATCGTAAGAATAAATTTGGTCTAAATGTATATGAGCAGAATTATTAGCTCTAACATACTCGTTGTACGGCAAACTATACGTAGAAGTGATTTTAACTTGATCCTTATAGTTCTCTTTAATACTCTTTAAAGCATCTTCAAAATAGGCGTTTCCTTTCTTAATATAATTACTGTTACTTATACCATGAAAAATATGAATAGGCGTTGTAGGCAATTCAGAAGGAAATTCTAATGCATTAAGATCAATTGGCGTTGGTATTAATTTTGTCGTTTTAAGATTCCCTTTTAGTGATAATAGATAGTCCATATCTGTAGGAATTATGGCATCTACATTATTTACAACATAGCTATATTGAGANCTATAAGCTTTTGAAGTGTATTTTAAAGTATATTTAAACGCACTTGCAGTTACCTTTTTATGTTTTAAAGGTGTTAGTAAATTATAGGGTTTGTCATTATTTAGCAACCAATCTACAAAGTGAGTATCATCTCCACANGCACTTAAAACAACAGATTTATTATGTTTAAAAATTGATTGTAATATAGATTTTGCCAACCAAGGATATGTAAATAAAGCATCTGAATTTATAAGTTGTACAACATCATAATTCTTAAACTTAGATTTTAGAAATTGGTAACGTACGCCTTGTTCTACCTTAAGAAGATCTATTTTGAATAAGGTGTAAATTGCATTTTTAAATTTTCTAGGAATATAATATTTAGAGAACCAAACAGGCTTTGTTGAAATATCTACAGGATAGTTTTTATAGTTATCACCATCACCAACTAAAACAACGGTATGTCCTAATTGTTGTAAGCCTTTTTTTAGGGAGTTATGAAACCCACTATATTCGCCAATAAGAAGAATCTTCATAATGATGGATAATGCTATCTTTGTAAAGATACTATTCTTATGGGTTTGTCAAATCTTTTGTTTGTTACGTTAAGACGTGTAAAATACACGTGGCTATCTTCAGCTAAACGAGTTGTAGGTTCGCCTATTAAACACCAACCTCTTTTGCTTAATGGGTTAGGAGAGTTAAAATTTGGGAGAGCCAATCATTTTGGTGTCATAAGATCTCCACATTATTATACAGGATATAGTTATATAGAGGCTAGAGAAGTAACCGCTAGTGTTACAATTGGTCATAATTTTAATGCAAANAATAATCTTAGCATAGTTGCAGAACATGCTTCTATCTCAATAGGAGACAATGTGGTTTGCGGCTACAATGTACAGATATATGATTCTAATTTTCACGACTTACATTCAACTAATCGAATGGAAAATAAAGGAACATCTTCTTCAGTTAAAATTGANAACAATGTTTTTATAGGTAATAATGTTGTGATTTTAAAAGGTGTAATTATTGGAGAAAATGCAGTTATAGGTAGCAATGCAGTTGTAACTAAAAACGTTCCTAGTAATGTTATAGTGGCAGGAAATCCTGCAGTACAAGTTAATACAGTAAAGGTTTAGGTTTTGACGGTTTCTACATTAAAACATACTATTCAAGAAGAATTAAAAGATGTGTATCCTGTACAAGAAATTCACAATTTTTTTGTGCTACTGTCTGAAGCTTATTTAAAAATGTCTCGTTTAGATATTGTAATGAATCCTAATACTGTAGTTTCAGCTGCTATTCTTGCTAAATTTACTGAAGCATTTAAACGATTAAAAGTTTTTGAACCAATTCAATATATAATTGGAGAAACTGAATTCTTCGACCTTAATTTTAAAGTGACTCCAGATGTATTAATACCACGTCCAGAAACTGAAGATTTAGTTAGGTGGATTATACAGGACCAACACAAAACGAATTTAGACGTTTTAGACCTCTGTACAGGCAGTGGTTGTATAGCAATTAGTCTTAGTAAATATTTAAAAGATGCAACNGTATCTGCTTTAGATATATCTACTAGTGCATTGGCTATCGCTAAAGAAAACGCTGAGAATAATAATACTAATATTCATTTTTTACTTAAAGATATTCTTGCTTCAGACAGCTTACCACAACACTATGATGTTATAGTTTCTAATCCTCCTTATGTGAGAAATTTAGAGAAGGATTTAATGAGTAACAATGTACTTGAGCACGAGCCACATTTAGCATTATTTGTTGAAGANGATAACCCTTTAATNTTTTATANTAAAATAATAAGTCTATCTAAAANGCACCTTAAACCAAANGGCACNTTATATTTAGAGATTAATGAATTTTTGGGAGAGGCAACTCAAGTTCTTTTAGATTCAGATTCTTTTACCAATATTGAATTAAAGAAAGATATCTTTGGAAAAGATAGAATGCTTAAAGCCACTTTAACTTTATAAAATTATGAGTAAACTAACCGCTATTGCAGTATTTTGTGGGAGCAGCCCAAGTAATGATGATGCAATTTTTAGAGCAGCTTATGGTGTTGGAAAACACTTAGCCACTCATAAATTAGATATTGTTTTTGGTGGAAGCAAATTGGGCTTAATGGGTCAGGTCGCACAAGGAGCTTTAGATGCAGGCGGAAATGTAATTGGTGTTATTCCAGAGTTTCTAAGAACAAAAGAANTAGTACACAATNATTTAACCGAGTTAATTATTACAGACTCTATGCAAGAGCGAAAGCTTAAGATGCACGAATTAAGTGANGGTATTATAACGTTACCTGGTGGTTTTGGCACTTTTGAAGAGCTTTTTGAAATGCTAACTTGGGCACAATTAGGACTTCATAAAAAACCAATAGGAATTTTAAATACTAATGGTTACTATGATGATTTGCTAGTGATGTTAAAAACAATGGTTAACAAAGAATTGCTTTCTAAAGAAAATTNTGAACTCTTGTTGGTAGATTCAGATTTAGACCAATTAATTAAAAAGATGGAAAGCTTTACACCACTACCAGTTCCTGAGTGGATGAATAAAGACCAAGCTTAAAAATGATAAGCATTACCAACCAAATAAGCTTAAAGGAGATTACACAACATGATTCGACCTCACTTTTTCAATTAATGAAGGTCGTTTATACAAAAGCCTATAGTTATCTTTGGGAAGAACAAGGCGAATGGTATTTAAACCTTAACTGGACACCTAGTCAGATATCAAAAGAATTAAGCGATCCTAATGCAAGCTATTATTTTGTGTTAGTTGAAAATGAAGCGAAAGGTATTTTAAGGTTTGTTAGAGATGCAGAGTTTAAAGACAAAAAAGATCTAAAATTTTTAAAATTGCATAGGTTGTACTTAGATGATAGCATTCATGGAATAGGTGTAGGCAAACATATAATGACTTGGGTAGAGCAGTATGCAAAAGATAATAAGTTTCACGGTGTCTGGCTAGAAGCTATGGATACTAAAGTGCAAGCATTAGAATTTTATAAACGTTGCGGGTATAAAATAACGAGTAANTTTAGGTTAGATTTTAAACGAATGCATCCAAAATATAGAGGAATGCATAATATGTATAAAACATTAGAGTAAGTATAGTATGACAGTTAAAGATCAGATACAACAACTTAGAGAAGAGCTAAGGCAACATAATTACAATTATTATGTATTAGACAAGCCAGAAATCTCGGACTATGATTTTGATCAAAAATTAAAACAGTTACAGGATTTAGAGACAGAAAACCCTGAGTTTTATGATGCAAATTCGCCAACGTTGAGAGTTGGTGGGCAAGTCACTAAAAACTTCGATACAACNACNCATGACTATCGTATGTATTCTCTAGACAATTCTTATTCTAAAGAAGATTTAGAAGATTGGGAAAAACGTATNATGAAGATGGTAGATGGAGATNTGCATTATACTTGTGAGTTAAAATATGATGGCGCTTCAATAAGTTTAACTTATGAGGATGGAGAGCTTATTAGAGCTGTAACAAGAGGTGATGGTTTTAAGGGAGATAATGTAACCAATAATGTTAAGACAATACGTTCAATTCCTTTAAAATTAAATGGAGACTACCCTAAACGATTTGATATTAGGGGTGAAATTATCTTACCTTTAGAAGGGTTTACAAAAATGAATGCAGAGCGCGTAGCCAACGGTGNAGAAGCTTATGCTAACCCAAGAAATACNGCTTCTGGAAGTTTAAAATTACAGGATAGTACAGAAGTTTCAAAACGCCCNTTAGATTGTTTGNTATACTCAATAATTGGCAAAAACTTAAATTTCAAAACCCAATTTGAAGGTTTAGAAAAGGCAAGAGAATGGGGCTTTAAAGTACCAGAAGTTGCAACTTTAGCAAAAAGCACGAAAGAGGTTATGGCGTTTGTTAATTATTGGGACACCCATCGTCACGATTTACCATATGAAACAGATGGTGTTGTAATAAAAGTAAATAATTTACAGCAGCAAGAAGAGTTAGGATATACTGCTAAGGCACCACGTTGGGCAATGGCNTATAANTTTAAAGCAGAGCAGGTTTCTACAGTATTAGAGAAAATTACATATCAAGTTGGCCGCACTGGTGCNATNACACCTGTTGCTAACTTANTACCTGTGCAGTTAGCTGGTACAACTGTTAAGAGAGCCTCTTTGCACAATGCAGATCAAATAGAAAAACTGGACATAAGAGAAGAAGATACTGTTTTTGTAGAAAAAGGTGGAGAAATCATTCCTAAGATTATAGGTGTCGATTTTACAAAAAGAGATAAGACCTCTAAACCTACACAATATATTGAGCATTGTCCAGAATGTGAAACGCCGTTAGTGAGAAACGAAGGCGAAGCACAACATTATTGTCCAAATGAAGAAAGTTGTCCGCCACAAGTTGTAGGGAGAATTCAACATTATATATCTCGTAAAGCTTTAGATATAGAAGGTTTGGGAGGAGAAACTGTCGCGTTATTAGCAAATGCAGGTCTTATAAAGAATTATGCAGATTTATATACATTAAAAATTGAAGATGTATTGCCATTAGAACGTATGGCTCAAAAAAGTGCAGAAAATTTAATTAATGGAATTGAAGCTTCAAAACAAATTCCTTTTGAACGTGTATTATTTGGTTTAGGNATAAGACACGTTGGTGAGACTGTAGCAAAAACACTTGTTAAAACGTTTAANACAATTGAAAATTTAGCAAATGCCAAAGAAGAACAGCTTGTTGAGGTAGAAGAAATAGGAGGTAAGATAGCAGAAAGTGTTGTAGCCTTTTTTAGTGATGAGTATAAAAAAGAGACTATACAACGTTTAAAAGAGTACGGTGTTCAATTAGAGATATCTGCAGAAAANTTACAAGGACAAACAAATAAGCTTGAAGGCGAAATAATAGTAGTNTCTGGTGTATTTAATAAACTAAGTAGAACAGAACTTAAAAAAGCTATTGAAGATAATGGCGGTAAAGTATCCAGTTCAATTTCTTCCAAAACAACCTACTTGGTTGCAGGAGAAAATATGGGTCCTAGTAAACGCACAAAAGCAGAAGGTTTAAATGTTCCAATTATAACAGAAGATGAGTTTTTAGATAAGATACAATGAGGTTAAAAACGAAACACATTTTTTACGCATTTATAATAAGTGTTCTCTTAACTATGTTATTTGAATATTTAGACGTTTTTGAGTTTCAGGTGTTGTTTAAACCTTTTATAATTTTATGCCTATACTTTTATTATAAACGTTTAGAAACTAAAAAAGCATTGCTTTATGAAGCTGGCCTTCTCTTTGCATTTATAAGTAACATCCTATTTTTAGATAGAAGTATTCCTAGTTTTTTATTCTTTGGNGTTCTGTGTTCTTTAGGGTATCTCACAATATTTATATTTTATATTCTTAAACAAACCCGAAAACGTAATTTCTTAGCCGTATTAGCAACATCAACACCTTTGTTGTGTATTGCTGCATATCAAATCTATTTGTTTAGAGACAACTTAGAAAGTAATTTCTGGTTAATCATTTTAGGTGGTTTTATTATTTGTATGTATAGCGGTCTTTCCTTTTATACTTATTTTTTAATGAGGAGTAGGAAAACAAGATATTTACTAATTAGCGGTATTTGTATGTTTTCAACAGCAATATTTTTTAGTATAGAAGTTTTCTTTTTAAACTCTGATATTCTGAGAGTTCCAATTATGGGTGCTTATGCTTTACTTCAATACTCTTTTATGAAGTTTATTTTAGAAGAAGAATCTGAAGAAGACGCTTTATATTTAGAAGAAAACCTGCTGTAATAAATTGTATTTTTGTCGAGATTTTAAAGAGCTATGGTATTAAAT